>JBJSZP010000031.1:0-16460 GCA_046090365.1 Planctomycetia bacterium | reverse complement strand
TGGACCAGCCTCCCGAAGGCGTCGCGATCGGCGCCGCCGTCGAGCAGCACGCAGAGGCGTGCCGCCGCCACACCGCCCCAGGGACCGGTGCCGGCGGGGGGATCGGTGGGGGGAGTCGCCGGCGGGCGGGCGTCGCTCATGCCGCCGTTGTACCAGCCCCCTCCCCCCGCCGCGGCCCTCGGTTCCATCCGCTCCCGGCGGCGATCTCGCCTTGGCCCGCGGGAGGGGCATCCCTAGACTCCCGCCCCCCCGGAACGGTGCCCCGCCGGCCCTCGTCGCTCCCGGGAGGAAGGCCTGCCCCCGGACGGGCTCGAGCCCGGCATCCCGTGACCGCGACGCGCTACCTGACACTCCTCTGGCCGGGCCTGCCGTGGCTGTGGCTGCGCGGCAGCATGGCGGGGCTCGTGCTGGCGATCGCCTTCGGGGCGGTCCTCGACGTGTCGATGCTCCTCACCTGGGTGTGGTCGGAGTTGGCGACGCGCGAGTTCGTCCTCGGGCTGTGGGTGGCCACGGCGGGCGTGTGGTCGGTCGCCACGCTCTCCGCGGTCACGACCTTCCCGCCGCCGCTGCCCACCGGTCGCGACGAAGGGGCGGAAGCGCTGTTCGTGGCGGCGCGCGACGCCTATTTGTGCCGCGACTGGCTGACCGCCGAAACGACGCTGCGGAGCCTGCTGGTCGTGGCGCCGACCGACGGCGAGGCCCAACTCCTCCTGGCGACGCTCCTGCGCCGTGCCGGCCGCTCCGCCGAGGCGCGGCAGGCGCTCGAGCGACTCTCGCGCGCCGACGCGGGGCGGCCGTGGCTGGCCGTGATCCGCCGTGAGCTGCGCCGGCTCGAGGCCACGGCGGCCGCGCCCGCCGACGACGGCGCGGCGGCCGACGACACGACGGCTGAGGAAGCGGTCGTGCTCCCGCTCGCGGGCCCAGCGTCCACCCGCACCGCCGGTCCGCAGCGCGCCGCCCGGGCCGCCTGAGCGGTTTTGAGCGTGCTGTCCGGCCCGCCGGGAGAACCACCCGCCCCCGGCCCGCGTAGCCGGGGGACCGCTCCCTGCCGGGAGTCCGGCCGGGCGCCCCTCCCGTCGCGGACGGCGAAGGCGGTGAGCGCTAGAATTCCGTGACGGATTTGGCGTAAGGTTTGCACCGGCAAGGAGGTGCACGACGCGCTGCCAAATCCGGCAGTGCCGCCCCGGCCCCGCCTCGGGCCCCGCCCCTCCGATCCCGCCGACACCCCCAGAGAAGTGCCATGTACGAGCGATTCACCGACCGTGCCCGGAAAGTGATGCAGCTGGCCAATCAGGAGGCCCAGCGCTTCAACCACGAGTACATCGGCACCGAGCACGTCCTCCTCGGCCTCATCAAGGAGGGGAGCGGCGTCGCTGCCAACGTCCTCAAGAACCTCGACATCGACCTGCGGAAGATCCGCATGGAGGTCGAGAAGCTCGTCCAGAGCGGGCCCGACATGGTGACGATGGGGAAGCTCCCCCAGACGCCGCGGGCGAAGAAGGTGATCGAGTACTCGATGGAGGAGGCGCGGAACCTCAACCACAATTACGTCGGCACCGAGCACATCCTCCTGGGCCTGCTCCGCGAACAGGAAGGCGTGGCGGCGCAAGTGCTGATGAACCTCGGCCTCAAGCTCGAGGACGTGCGTGAGGAGGTGCTCAACCTCCTCGGCCACGGCATGGAGGAGGGAGGCGAGCGGGCCGGGATGGGCGGCCGGCAGCCGGCCTGCGCCGGCGGTGGCGGCGGCGAGTCGAGCCCCAAGGGGGGCAAGAGCAAGACGCCGGCCCTCGACAGCTTCGGCCGCGACCTCACCGAGCTCGCGCGGCAGGGCAAGCTCGATCCGGTGATCGGCCGCGAGAAGGAGATCGAGCGGGCGATCCAGATTCTCTGCCGGCGCACGAAGAACAACCCCGTCCTGCTCGGCGAGGCGGGCGTGGGCAAGACGGCGATCGTGGAGGGCTTCGCACAGCGGGTCGTCGACGGCAACGTCCCCGAGCTGCTCGCCGACCGCCGCATCGTCGTGCTCGACCTCGCGATGATGGTGGCGGGCACGAAGTATCGCGGCCAGTTCGAGGAGCGGATCAAGGCCGTGATGAACGAGGTCCGCCGCGCGAAGAACACGATCCTGTTCATCGACGAGCTGCACACGCTCGTGGGCGCCGGCGGCGCCGAGGGGGCGATCGACGCCTCGAATGTGCTCAAGCCGGCCCTCGCGCGGGGTGAGATCCAGTGCATCGGTGCCACCACGCTCGATGAATACCGCAAGTACATCGAGAAGGACTCGGCCCTCGATCGCCGCTTCCAGATCATCATGGTCGAGCCGGCGAGCAAGGCGGAGGCGGTGGAGATCCTCAAGGGTCTCCGCGACCGCTATGAATCGCACCACCGCGTGCAGATCACCAACGAGGCCCTCGAGGCGGCCGTGGAGCTCTCCAGCCGCTACATCACCGGCCGCTGCCTGCCCGACAAGGCGATCGACGTCATCGATGAGGCCGGAGCCCGGGTGCGGCTCAAGGCGATGACCAAGCCGCCAGATCTCAAGGAGATCGACGAGGAGGTCGAGAAGCTCAACAAGGAGAAGGAGGAGGCGGTCGCCAACCAGGACTTCGAGAAGGCGGCGGCGCTGCGCGACCAGGCCGACAAGCTCAAGAAGAAGAAGCAGAGCATGACCCGCGACTGGCGCGACAAGAGCCGCGAGGCCGACGGCGTCGTCGACGAGGAAGTGGTGGCCGAGGTGGTCTCGAAGATGACCGGCATCCCGCTCACCAGGATGAGCACCGAGGACCAGGCCCGGCTGATGGGCATGGAGGACGAGCTCCACAAGAAGGTCATCGGCCAGGACGCCGCGATCAAGAGCGTGTCGAAGGCGGTGCGCCGCAGCCGGTCGGGCCTCAAGGATCCGAAGCGGCCGATCGGCTCGTTCGTGTTCGCCGGCCCCACGGGCGTGGGCAAGACGCTGCTCGCGAAGGCCCTCGCCCAGTTCATGTTCGGCGACGCCGAGGCGCTCATCCAGATCGACATGAGCGAATACATGGAGAAGCACAACGTCAGCCGCTTGATCGGCGCCCCGCCGGGCTACGTCGGCTTCGAGGAGGGCGGCCAGCTCACGGAGAAGATCCGCCGCCGTCCCTATGCCGTGGTGCTGCTCGACGAGATCGAGAAGGCGCATCCCGACGTGTTCAACATGCTCCTCCAGTTGATGGAGGAGGGGCGGCTCACCGACTCGTTCGGCCGCAACGTCGACTTCCGCAACACGATCATCATCATGACGACCAACGCGGGCGCCGAGGCGATCAAGAACGAGGCCGCATTCGGCTTCCAGAAGCCCGACGACGACGCCAGCTACGACAGCATGAAGGGCCGCGTCAACGAGCGGATCGAGAAGGTGTTCCGGCCGGAGTTCTTGAACCGCCTCGACGACGTGATCGTGTTCCACCACCTCACGGTCGACGACCTCAAGAAGGTGATCGACATCGAACTGGCGAAGGTCCGCGAACGGCTCGGCGAGCGGGGGCTCAAGCTCGAGCTCACCGACGAAGCGAAGAAGTTCCTCATCAAGAAGGGCTCCGACACCGACTTCGGCGCCCGCCCGCTGCGCCGGGCCCTCGAGAACTACATCGAGGATCCGGTGAGCGAGGAGCTCCTCAAGGGCGAGTTCGAGGGCAAGGACACGATCCAGGTCGACTGCACCGAGGTGGCGGGCAAGAAGCAGCTCGTCTTCAAGGGGCTCGTCACCGCGGAGCCGGTCGCGGCGGGCGGCACCAGCACGGGCGATGGCGGCTGAGCCGCTTGCACGGCGCGGGCCCGGAAGTACGCTCGGCGGCATGCGTTCTCCCAGCCCATCGGCCGCGGCTGCATGCCGCTGGCTATCGGTCTCCGTGTGTGTCGCGTGTGTCGGCTTCGCCTGCCGTCCGGCGGCGCCGCCGCCGGCGTCCACGCCAGCGCCTCGCGCGGCACGGCTCGCGATCGGGTTCCCCGCGCCCGCCCTCGGCATCGACGACTGGGTGCATCCCGGCGCGGTGCGGCCGGTCGCGCCGTTCACAGCGTTCGAGCCGGGGAAGATCTACGTGCTCGAGTTCTGGGCGACGTGGTGCCAGTACAGCCGCGCGGCCGTGCCCTTGCTGGCTGCCCTCCAGGAACGGCACGCTGCCGACGGCGTCGTGGTGATCGGCCTGGCGGTCGATGTGCCCGAATCGCTCCGTGGTTTCCTGGCCGAGGCCGACCCCGACGTGCGCGAACTCGCCATGCTCGCCGGCCGGTATTGCCTGGCCGTCGATCCGGACGGCTCCGTGCAGACGGCCTTCATGGATGCGATCTCCGAGCAGTCCCTGCCGACCGCGTTCATCGTGGGCCGCGAGGGGCTCGTCGAGTGGATCGGCCACCCGCAGGATCTCGAGGATCCGCTCGGCCGCATCGTCGCCGGCACCTGGGATCGGGCCGCCTTCGCCGAGCGCTGGGCCCGGCTGCAGGCGGGCCGCGAATGCGTATTCGAGGCAATGGCGCTGCTCGTCGCCGACAAGGCCGCCGAGGCCGCGGCCCTGCTCGATCGGTTTGCCGCCGACCATGCCGCCGACGCGCTGGCGCTCAACGAGGCGGCGTGGGTGGTCGTGGAACGGTCCGCCTACGGCCCGCTGCCCGATGCCGTGCTTGCCGCCGCCGAGCGGGCCGCCGAGCGGAGCGTGTCCCTCGGACCGACGAATGGCAACCACCTCGACACGCTGGCCCATGTGCTTGCACTGCGCGGCAACCTCGCCGCGGCCATCGAGACACAGCGGCGGGCGGTGGTGCACGGCGGTGCCGACGCAGACCGGTTCCGCGACTATCTCGCGGAGTTGGAGGCGGCCGCTGCGAAGCGGCATTCACCGCCCGGCGAGTGATCCTGGCTTCATGCCCGCGCATCATCACCGCCTGGAGCGGTGGCACTCGGCCAGGGCGATCTCAGGCCGCGACGAGGCCCGCAGCCCGGGCGATCGCCCACAGTCCTGCGGGGGCCGTGTCGTCGATCACGCGGGCGTCGCCGACGCCGAAGGCCCCGAGCGCCGCCTGGTAGCGGGTGGCGAGCGTCGCGGCGCCGATCACCACGCAGGGCGGACGCTCCGGGCCGAGGCTCACAAGCGCACTGCGCACCTCGTCTCCCACGAGCAGCCCGGAGAGGTAGTCGAGCACGTCGGCGGCCGCGAGGTCGCCGGCGAGAAACAGGCTGCGGGCGGTGAACAGTTTCGCCGCTCCACCCCCGGCGCCGCTCGCCCGAGCCGCGTCGAGCCCGCGGCGAAACGCCGCGGCAGCCGTGGCCGCGGTGCCGCCCGCGGCGTCCCGGGCGGGCCGGCCGAGGAGCGAGTGGTCGCGGAGCAGGGCGAACAGTTCGCCCGTGATGTAGGTCGTGAACCGGGTCACGCGGCCCGTCTCGACACGGGCCCACTTGCAGTGTGTGCCGGGGAGGACGAAGAGCGCGTCGACGGCGAGCGCCGGCTCCCGCGCGAGCGCCCCGAAGATCTGCGTCTCCTCGCCGCGCATCACGTCGGCCGACTCGCCCTCCTGCACCAGGCCGGGCACGAGATGCACGACGCCGCACTCCGAGGCGAAGGGGACGATCCCCGCGGCGATCCCCGCGGCATCCGCCGGACAGGCCGCGTAGCACACCTCCCGCCAGCCCGTCCGGCTGCCCACCATGCCCGCCGCCAGCACGGGGAGATCGGGCCACCGCGCGAGCCAGTCGCCGACGATCGCCCGAAACGCCGCCGCGTAGCCGCCGGCGGGAAGATGCTGGATGCCCCAGGGCTCGGCGCGGTGCGCGGCCACAGTGCCGTCGCCAGCGAAGAGATACGCCCGCAGCGACGACGTGCCCCAGTCGAGGCCGACGAGCCGCGGGGCCGGCGGGACGGCGTCGGGCGGGGTGGGCGGCAGCGTCATGATCACCGAGGGCTTTCCAGGCGCGGTCACGATACCAGCCGACGACCGGGTCATCAGGGCCCCCGGCATCGCAGGCCCGCCCAGTTCTCCCAGATTCCGCGCGGGCCCTCCAACCGGCTCAAGTCGCCCGCCCGTCATTCCCGAAACAATCGGCAAGGAGTGCCGCGCATCCGCCCGGGCGGAGCGCGCCATCGGCTATGGCTGCATCGCTCGCCTCACCCGCCGCCGCAGGAATGTCGGGCTGGTTCACCAACCAGATCGCCAACCTCGGCGCGTTCACGATGAGCCGCGTCGCGGGGATCGGCGACGTGACCCTGTTCGCGTTCAAGACGCTCGGCTGGCTGTTCCTCAGGCGTCAACGGCGCGACGTCCTCCTCCCCAACTTCTACCAGATCGGAGTGATGTCGCTGCCGGTCGTGGCACTCACCGGCCTGTTCATCGGCATGGTGCTCGCCGTGCAGAGCTTCGCCCAGTTCAAGGCCCTGGGGCTCGAGACGCGGCTCGGGTCGGTGATCAACCTGTCGCTCGTGCGCGAGCTCGGGCCGGTGCTCGCCGCCACGATGCTCGCCGGCCGCGTGGGGAGCGCCATGGCGGCCGAACTCGGCACGATGCGCGTGACCGAGCAGATCGACGCCCTCGAGAGCATGGGGGCCAACCCGATCTACTACCTCGTCGTGCCCCGGTTCCTCGGCTGCCTCGTGCTCATCCCCACGCTCACGATCATGGCCGACTTCATGGGCGTGCTCGGCGGCTATCTCTACTCGCATATCATCCTGGGTATCGACTACCACCACTACTGGGCCAACTCGCGGGAATACGTCGACGCGTTCGACTTCCTGATGGGGATCTTCAAGTCGTTCTTCTTCGGGGCCGCGATCGCGCTGGTGAGCTGCCACCACGGCTTCCACTGCGACCACGGCGCCGAGGGCGTCGGCCGGGCCGCCACGAACGCCTTCGTGCACTCGTTCGTGCTGATCCTCGTGCTCGACCTATTCCTGGGCATCTGGCTCAACAACGTCCACGACTTCTTCCGTCCGGAGGGGCCACGCAGGCTGCTCTAGGTGTCCCGTGCAACAAGCTTTCCATGGCCTTTTTCCGCTCCGTCTGCCGCAGCAAAAGCCAAGGTTTTCCTGGGCCGACAGGCATCGCCTCCAGCGATGCCTCCTTTGAAAACAACCTGGTAACACGATGACACTCACAGCGACCCACAAGCCTTCGCGACGCGATGCCCCCGAACAGCCCGTGCTCTCGGTCGACGGGGTGTCGGTGCGGTTCGGCTCGCAGGAGGTGCTCCGCGACATCTCGCTCGAGATCCCGGCAGGGCAGACGCTCGTCGTGCTCGGGGAGAGCGGCTGCGGCAAGACGGTGCTCCTCAAGACGCTGATCGGGCTCGTCCGCCCCACGCGGGGCGAGGTGCGGTTCGAGGGCCGGTCCCTCGGCGGCCTTTCCGACCGTGAACTCGCCCAGCTCCGCACCCGCTACGGCTTCGTGTTCCAGAACGCCGCCCTGTTCGACAGCCTCACGATCGCAGACAACATCGCCTTTCCGCTCCGCGAGCACACGCGGCTGGGCGCCGCAGAGATCGCGACGATCGTCGAGGAACTGCTCGCCGAGGTGGGCCTGCCCCGGTCGGTGACCCGGAAGAAGCCCGTGCAGCTCTCCGGCGGCATGCGGAAGCGGGCCGGGCTGGCCAGGGCGCTGGCCCTCGACCCGCCGGTGCTCCTGTACGACGAGCCGACGACCGGCCTCGATCCGATCATGAGCGACGTGATCAACGAGCTGATCCTCAAGGTGCGGGCCCGCGACGGCGTGACAAGCGTCGTTGTCACGCACGACATGAACACCGCCCGCAAGGTGGCCGACCGGATCATCATGCTCTATCCGCTGTCGCGCCTGCCGGCCGGCGCGGCGCAGATCGTGTTCGACGGCACACCGGCCGACCTCGAGCGGAGCCGCGATCCGCGGGTGCGGCAGTTCGTGGAGGGCCGGGCCGGCGCCCGGCTCACCGAACTGCGCGAGCAACAGGCCGAGGCAACCCGTGACGAGGCCGAGGACACGCCATGAACGACCGCGTGATGCAGTTTCGCGTCGGCGTGATGGTGCTCGCCACGGCGATCATCGCCGGCATTCTCGTCGTGCTGTTCGGCGACCTGCCGTCGCTCGTGCAGGCGACCTATCCCCTGAAGATGGACTTCGCCGACGCCCGCGGCGTCTCCCAGGGCACACCGGTCCGCAAGAATGGCATCCTCGTGGGCCGCGTCGCCACCGTCACGCTCAACGAGCGGGGCGGCGTGACCGTGGTCGCCGACATCGACTCCTACGTGCCGATCTACAAGGACGAGCAGCCCCGGATCGCCGGCACGCTCCTCGGCGACGCCGAAATCTCGCTCGTGCCGGGCCGCATCGTGCCGCCGCGCCAGCGGCTCGCCAAGGACGACGTCCTCACCGGCGCCGTCTCGCGCGACCCCTTCGAGGTGTTCGCCACGCTCGAGCCGAAGTTCGGCACCACGCTCGACTCGCTCGCCGAGGCGAGTGCCTCGGTCACGAAGCTCTCCAAAAATCTCGACCGCATGTTCCTCGGCGAGGACGACAAGTTCGAAAAGATGGTGCGCAAGACCGAGGCGGCGCTCGACAACTTCAGCATCGCGATGAACAACATCAACGACGTCATGGGCGACCCGAAGGCCCGCGAGAAGATGAAGGCCGCGATCGAGGCCCTGCCCGAGGTGCTGGCCGACCTGCGGACGACCGTGCAGGGCATCGGCACGACGGTCGACACGGCCGACCGCAACCTCCGCAACCTCGAGGGCCTCACGAAGCCGCTCGGCGACCGCGGCGGCGAAATGGTGGCCCAGATCGACCGCACGATCGGCCGCCTCGACGAGACGCTCCGCCAGGCGTCGCTGTTCACGAAGGCCCTCAACGAATCGCAGGGCACGCTCGGCAAGCTCGTCCGCGACCCGCAGGTGTACAACGACCTCGCCCAGGCCGCCCAGAACGTGAGCAAGCTCACAAAAGACCTGCGCCCGATCGTCGACGACGTGCGGGTGTTCACCGACAAGATCGCCCGCCATCCGGAGCAGCTCGGCGTCCGCGGCGCCCTCGACCGCCGCCCCGGCCTCAAGTAGGACAGGCTTCCCGCCTGTCATGCCCCATGCGGTAGGCGCCGGCTTCGGGCTCCCCATATCCCGTCGCCGGACGTTCGCCTGCGCCCTCCAGGCTCCGGCTCACTCGACTCCGGCTGCGCTGCGCCATCCATGGCTGCGCTTGCCTGCATACGCCTGCTCCGGGACACGGGGAGCCCGAAGCCTCTCCCTTTCAGTTGAGGAGGCTCGGGGCTGCCCATGCCCTCGAGCGGGCTGTGGGAGCGAGCGCAGCCATGGATGGCGAAAGCGAAGCGGACACGCAGAGAGCCGAGGCCGGGAGGGCCGAGGCGAACGTCAAGCGAGAGGGTCTGGGCAGTCACGAGCCGGCGCGCAAGTGCTGAGCCAACGCATGCCCGCGCCCCTACTCTGCCCGCTCGAAGAAGCGGCGGCTGCGGCCGTCGAGGCGGGCGATGCTCGGGATCGTGTAGCGCAGGCCGACGGTGTCGGTGATCACGGCGCCGCCGTCGGGGAGGCGGAGGATGTCGTCGGCGTGGCCCACGGTGAAGCGGTGCGGGCCGCGGTCGGTGACCACGCTCCACTCGGCCGGCTCACCGTCGGAGACGGCGAGGATCCGCTCGATCGTCGGGAGGAACTCCCGCTTGGCGAGTTCCTCCTCGAGCAGCCGGCGGAGCGCCGGCTCGACCGCCGCGAGCGACTCGATCCAGGCGAGCTCCGCGTCGTTGTCACCGACGATCGCCACGGGGCCCGCCGGGGCCGACACGGGGAACGCCCGGAGCACGTCGACGTCGGCGGCGACGTTGCCCTCCGCGTCGATGAAGTCGAGCCGACCGTGCGGGCGGCGCTCGAGCCTCCAGGCGGGGCGGATCGGGTCGATGCTGTCGGTGGCGTGGGGCATGGGTGTCGGCAGGGTGTCAGAGACCCGCGGCGGCGGCCTCCGCGGCCTTCATCTGGGCGTGGTACAGGCGGGCGTAGGCGCCGTCGGCGGCGAGGAGTTCGTCGTGCGTGCCGATCTCGACGATCCGTCCGGCGTCGAGCACCACGAGCCGGTTCGCCCGGCGGAGCGTGGAGAGCCGGTGGGCGATGGCGATCGTCGTGCGGCCGGCCACGAGCCGGTCGATCGCCGACTGGATCAAGACCTCCGTCTCCGGGTCGACGCTCGACGTGGCCTCGTCGAGGATGAGGATCCGCGGATCGACGAGCAGGGCACGGGCGATCGAGAGCCGCTGCCGCTCGCCGCCCGAGAGCGATCCGCCGCGTTCCCCGACCCGCGAGTCGTAGGCTGCCGGTAGCCGGAGGATGAACTCGTGCGCCCCGGCGGCGCGGGCCGCGGCCACGATCCGCTCGCGGGAGGCGTCGGGGCGGCCGTAGGCGATGTTCTCGGAGACGGTGCCGAAAAACAGGAACGGCTCCTGGAGCACGCAGCCGAGGTTGCGGCGGTAGTCGCGGATCGAGAGCTGCCGGAGATCCACGCCGTCGATCGAGATCGAGCCGCTCGAAGGGTCGTAGAACCGGCACACGAGGTTGGCGAGCGTCGACTTGCCGGAGCCGCTCGCCCCCACGAGGCCGATCATCTCGCCCGGCTCGATCACGAGATCGATGCCGTGGAGGATCTCACGCGAGCCGTAGCGGAAATGCACGCCCGAGATCACGATCCGGCCGCGGACCCGGCCCGGATCGACCGGCCGCGCCGCCTCGGCGACGGTCGGCGTGCAGTCGAGGATCTCGAAGATCCGCTGGGCGCTCGCCGCCGCCCGCTGCGTCGCCGGCACCATGTGGATCATCGACTCGACGCGGCCGTAGAACCGCGCGATGTAGGTGAGGAATGCGGTCAGCGTGCCGACGGTGACGGCCCCCCCGAACACGAGCCAGGCTCCGGCCGCCCAGACCACGAGGATGCCGGCCTCCGAGCAGAGGCTCACCAGCGGCCCGAAGAACGACCACACCACGTTCACGCGGTCGTTGGCGTCGAGCACGCGGTCGTTGGCGGCGCGAAACCGGGCGGTCTCCCGGTCTTCCTGGGCAAACGCCTTCACCACGCGGGTGCCGGGGATGGTGTCGGCGAGCACGCTCGTCATGTCGGCCCAGGCGATGCTGGCCCGGGCGAAGCCGCGCCGCAGCCGGAAGCGGACCGCGTAGGCGAGCCACACGACGAACGGGAAGGGGGCGAGCGTGATCAGGGCGAGCGTGGGGTTCATCCATACGAGCACGGCGGCCGTGAGGAGCACGAGCATCACGTTGGAGGTGAACTCGATCAGGTTCACCGAGAGAAACAGGTTGAGCCGGTCGGTGTCGCTGCCCACCCGGGTGATCAGGTCGCCCGTGCGCTTGCCGGAGAAGAAGTCGAGCGACAGGCTCTGCATGTGGGCGTACGTCCGCACCCGCAGGTCGGCGGCGATCCGCTCGCTCACCCAGGCGAGCACCCACGACCGGGCCCACGACAGGAGCCAGGCGGCGACCGCGGCGAGGGCCAGCCCGCCCAGATACCACCATACGAGCGAGAAGGGCACGGGCGCGCCCGACTGTCGCGGGATGAGCACCTGATCGACGAGGGGCATCGTGAGGTAGGGGGGCACGAGCGCCGCGGCCGTGCCGGCGAGCGACAGCAGGGCCCCGAGGAGGGCCATCCCCGCATGCGGCCTCGCGAAGAGCACGAGCCGAAGCAGGGCCCGCCACGACTGGGCTCCCGCCTGCGGCAGCGCCTCGTTTTCGTCGGAGGCGCGGGCCGGCGTCGCAGCGGGCGGCGGCTCCGTGACGGCCGGTGACTCGGCGGCACCGCGCCGCAGCGCCGCAGGGGGCTCCCGTGGTTCGGGCACGATCCGCCCGCGCTCGTCGAAGGCGTCTTCGAGGGCATGCACGCCCTTCGCGCGGGCGGGCGTGAACAGCCAGCGGGCGATCACGGCCCCGCCCTGGGAGAGCTCGATTCGGCCGACCGCGTTGCGCATCCGGACGTCGAGCCGCGTCGCCGCGTCGATGGGCCAAGCCCACACGCCGTCGCCGCTCGGCGACGCGCCGCGGGCGTCGGCCGAGGCCGGCGCGTCGGCGAGCAGCCGCCGGTCGGTGAGCACGAGCCAGCCGTCGCTGAAGTGCAGCGTTGCGTCGAGGTCGAAGCGGCAACTCGCCACCAGCCGCTCGCCAGCCGCGAGCCGAAAGCGCTCGGGTGGAGCGCCTGAACCGGCGGCGGGGCCACGGTCCACGTTCGGCGGCGGAGTGGTGATCATGCTCGCAGGAAAAGGCTGGCGGCGGGGGGCAGGAGCGATGGGACGGGGCAGTCGGTTGCGAGAAGCATGGAAATTAGGCCGTGGACGGCTGTTTTTGGGCGTTTTCTCGAAAGTTATGCAGGTTGGGAGGCCGGCCAGGGGCTGGGGACAGAAAATTGCGCGTCTTTCCGAAGACCCCTAGATTACCGCGTTCCTTCTGGCAAAATTTACTTACCGCCCGAGCGATCCCCTCGCGAAATTGCACACCGGATTGTCATCCCTTCCATGAACCCGTCCCGAGGCCCGCGTCCGCAGGCCTGTGTTTCGGCGGTGTGGGCGGCGCCTTTCACTTTCGTCCTCTCCCGGCACGGCACGTGCATGGGTTTGCGTCGGGTGAAAAAAAATTCGCACCCGGCGTACGGAAGCGTAAACTTTTCACCAAGTGCTGCGAAGCCGAATGCGTGGCGACACGACCGGCCAGCAGGCACGCACGATGTGCTCGGTTTGCTCCCCAAGGAAATCAATTCGACCCATGGCCACTCTGGCCGGTCCGTCGTCCCTGCGGCGTCCCCTCGGCGGAACGCCCCCCTCCCCGTCGTCTTCAGGCCCGTCTGCGAAGCCGTGCTTCCCCAGAGGCCTCTCTCCCTCGGCCCCGGATTGCTGGCCGCCCTGACGCCACGCCCCCCCGCTGCCGAACGGATTTCTGCACATGCAAACAGGACCTCGCGGGCGACGCGCCCGCCGGGCCCGGCCATGACACGTGCAGCCTCCTTTCCACGAGCGCCTGTCGGACTGTCCGACGGCCGGAAGAGGCGCACACAACCCCAGCCCACGCGCGCGTCCGCGACCGGGCACGAGAGCACATAACGCTTCCATGGAGATCACTTCGCTCAAGGTTCTTCGCGGTCCGAACCAATGGGCTTCTTTCCCCGTTCTCGAGGCCTGGGTCGATCTCGGCCCGCTCGAGGACTACCCGTCGAACACGCTGCCGGGCTTCAACGACCGGCTCATGCGCTGGCTTCCCTCGATGGTCGAGCACCGCTGCACGATCGGCGAGCGCGGCGGCTTCTTCGAGCGGCTCCGCACCGGCACCTGGCTCGGCCACGTGCTCGAGCACGTCACGCTCGAGCTCCAGTCGCTCGCCGGCACCGTCGTGGGCTTCGGCCGGGCCCGCGAGACGAAGACCCGCGGCGTCTACAAGGTGGCGATCGAATACAAGGAGGAGACGTTCGCGATCGAGTGCCTCCATACCGCCCACCGGATGATCAAGGCGGCGATCGCCGGCGAGATGTTCGACGTGGCCGTCGAAATCAAGCGGCTCAGGAAGGTGCTCCTCGAATCGCAGCTGGGGCCCAGCACGCGGGCGATCGTCGAGGCCGCCGCAGCCCGAGGCATCCCGGCCCGCCGGCTCAACGACGGCTCGCTCGTGCGGCTCGGCCAGGGCGCGAAGCAGCGCCGGATCGTGGCGGCCGAAACCGACCGCACCGGCGCCGTCGCCGAGTCGATCGCCCAGGACAAGGAGCTCACGCGCACGCTGCTCGCGGAAGCGGGCATCCCGGTGCCCGAGGGCCGGCCCGTGAGCGATCCCGCCGACGCGTGGATCGTCGCGGAGGAGATCGGCGCGCCGGTGGCCGTGAAGCCGCGGTTCGGCAACCAGGGCCGCGGCGTGTCGGTGAACCTCTCGACCCGCGGCGAGGTGGAGAAGGCCTGGCACGTGGCCCGCGAACAGGACACGTCGGTCGTTGTCGAGCGGTTCGTCACCGGCGGTGATTTCCGGCTCCTCGTCGTCGGCGGGAAGGTGGTGGCCGCCGCCCGGCGCCGGCCGCCCACGGTGACGGGCGACGGCGCCGCGACCATCGGCCGGCTCGTGGAGCGGGTCAACGAGGATCCGCGCCGCACCGGCGACCATGCCACGGCGCTCAGCCCGCTCGTGATCGACGAGGTGGCCCTGGCCGTTCTCGCCGAGCAGGGGCTCACGGCGGAGAGCGTGCCGGAGGCGGGCCGCGTCGTGCTCCTGCGCAAGAGCGCCAACCTCAGCACGGGCGGCACCTCCGAAGACGTGACCGACCTCGTCCATCCCGAGGTCGCAGCCCGCGCGGTCGAGGCCGCCCGGATCGTCGGCCTCGACGTGGCCGGCATCGACCTCGTCACCGCCGACGTCACCCAGCCGCTCGAACAGCAGGGCGGCGTGGTGATCGAGGTGAATGCCGGTCCGGGGCTGCGGATGCACCTCGAGCCGACCGTCGGCACCCCTCGCGATGTGGGCGCTGCGATCATCGACACGCTCTTCGCCCCCGACGACGACGGCCGGATTCCCGTGGCCGCCGTCACGGGCACCAACGGCAAAACGACCGTCGTGCGGCTGATCGCGCATCTGGCCACCACCGGCGGCGCGACGGTCGGGATGACCTGCACCGAGGGCGTGTGGATCGGCAATCGCGAGATCGACGCCGGCGACTGCAGCGGCCCGGCGAGCGCCCGGCGCGTGCTGGCCAATCCCGCCGTCACCACCGCGGTGCTGGAGACGGCCCGCGGCGGCATCCTCCGCGAGGGCTGCGGCTTCGATCAGTGCGACGTGGCCGTGGTCACAAATATCGCCTCGGGCGACCACCTCGGCATCGCCGAGATCGACACGCCGGAGCAGATCGCCTGGGTGAAGGGGGCGATCGTGGCCGCCGTGAGCCGCAAGGGCACGGCCGTGCTCAACGCCGCCGACCCGCTCGTGGTGGCGATGAAGCGCTGGTGCAAGGGGCACATCGTGTACTTCGCCCTCGACCCGGCGAACCCGGTGGTCACCGAGCACCTCGCGGCCGGCGGCCGTGCCGCCACCGTGCGCGACGGCTGGATCGTGCTCTGCGACGGGCCGCGTGAGACCCGCCTCGCCCACCTCGAGCGGGTGCCGCTCGTCCATAAGGGGCTCGTCGACTTCCAGGTCGAAAACGTGCTCGCCGGGGCCGCCGCGGCCTGGTGCCTGGGCGTGCCGCTCGAACTGGTGCGGCTGGGCCTCGAGGGCTTCTCGTGCGGCACGAGCGGCTCCCCCGGCCGGTTCAACCTGCTCGACCTCGAGGGGGCGTCGGTCATCGTCGACTACGGCCACAACGTGCCGTCGCTCGAGCAGATCTGCGCGACCGTGCGGAAGCTGCCGCACGAACGGCGCACGGCCGTCTACTCGGCGGCGGGCGACCGGCGCGACGAGGATCTCCTCGCGCAGGGCCGCCTTCTCGGCGCCACCTTCGACCGCGTCGTGATCTACGAAGACGCCTACATCCGCGGCCGGCAGCCCGGCGAGATCACGCAGCTCATCTCCCAGGGCATCGCCGAGGCGGTGGCCCAGGGCGCCGCGTGCACGATCGAGTCGGGCGGCAACTGGGAGCAGTCGGCCGCGCTCGTCCTCGACGCCGTCCAGCCGGGCGAGCTCGTGCTGCTGCAGCCCGACACGATCCACCAGACGATGCCCTGGCTCACCGACCGCTACGGCACCCGCCTGCGCGACACGCAGTTCGACGAGCTCGCCGGCATCATGGCCCACGACACGACGCACCGCGTGCCGGCGGACCACGAGCCGGTCGAGGTGCGCAGCGGCCGTGTCGGCCGCACCGTCTACGCCTCCCGGGCGATCGCCCAGGGGGAGACGATCCTCAAGGCCTGGGGCCCGCAGCAGCCGAAGCGGTCGCGCTACACGATGCAGGTCGAGACCGACGTGCACATCCTGCCCGACGGCGTGACGGTGCTCCTCAACCACTCGTGCGCCCCGAACTGCGGCGTGATCATCCGCACCGGCGTGAAGCAGATCGAGGTGCGAGCCCTGCGGCCGATCGCGGCGGGCGAGGAGCTCGTCGTCGACTACGACACGTTCGAATACGAGGTGGAGCACATGAAGGGCCCGTGCCTGTGCGGCGCGGCGACCTGCCGCGGCCGCGTGGCCGGCTACAAGCACCTCGCCGCCGACGTGAAGGTGCGCTACGGCGAGTTCATCGCCGACTACCTGCGCATCCTCGACGCCGAAGTCCCCTCCCCTGTCGGCACGTAGGACCGGCTTCGGCCTGTGATGCCTACACAAACGCGCCGGCTCGGGGTTGCCCCGTACCACCTCGCCGGACGCTCGCTGCGGGCCTCCAGCCCTCCGTTCGCTCGACTCCGGCTGCGCTGCGCACGACCAATTCGCCTTCGGCGAATCGGTGCCCGGGCTGCGCTTGCCTGCATACGCCGGCTCAATGGTAGGGGCAACCCCTCGCCTCCCCCCTTT
>JBJSZP010000030.1:0-4380 GCA_046090365.1 Planctomycetia bacterium | reverse complement strand
ATTCGGGGCGCTGCCCGGCGAGGCGGTGGAGCTGATCACCTTCGCCCACGAGCAGGGGCTCGTCGTGGAGGGGCTGTCGTTCCACGTCGGCAGCCAGTGCACGAACCCGGAGAACTTCATCCAGGCGATCCACCTCTGCGCAGGCGTGTTCGCCGAGGCGAAGTCGCGCGGGTTCACGCTCAAGCTGCTCGATATCGGCGGCGGCTTTCCAGCGGCCTACGACGCCACCGTGCCGAAGTTCTCGGCGCTGGCCAAGAAGATCAACCACGAGCTCAACCGTCTGTTCCCGAAGGAGATCGAGATCCTCGCGGAGCCGGGGAGGTTTCTCGTGGCCTCGGCGGGCACGGCCGTGTGCAAGATCATCGGCAAGGCGGTGCGCAACGAGAAGATGTCGTATTACGTCGACGACGGCGTCTACCACACCTTCTCGGGCGTGATCTTCGACCACTGCACCTACCACCTCAAGAGCTTCAAGAAGGGCACGCCGCAGATCTGTGCCGTGTTCGGCCCCACCTGCGACGCGCTCGACACGATCAGCCTGGCCGAGCAGCTCCCGGAGCTCGAGATCGGCGACTACCTCTACAGCGAGAACATCGGCGCCTACTCCGCCGCCTCGAGCACCCACTTCAACGGCTTCCCACCGGCGAAGGTGATCCACGTGAACGTGTAACCCGGCTCATCATCGGGCGATGTGTTCTGGTGATGCTGCTGCTGGGAGGGGTTGCCCGTGCCCTCGAGCGGGCTATGGAAGCGAGCGTAGCCATGGATGGCGAAGCGAAGCGGACATGCAGAGAGCCGAGGCCTGGAGGGCCGAGGCGAACGTCCGGCGAGAGGGCATGGGCAACCCCGACCCCGACGCACTCGTCACCCCGGCCGCACCGCCTCGATCACGTGATACGTCTTCACGAACTCCTGCGCGACGTCCCTCCACATCTGCGGCAGGTGCTCCACATACCACGTCGGCTGCTTCGTCACCACCAGCAGCGTGCCCCCCGGCGCGAGGGCCTTCCACGCGGCGTCGACGAACAGTTCGGCGATCCGGAAGTCGGAGTAGTAGGGCGGATTCGCGAGCGCGAGGTCGTAGGAGCCGGGCTCGGGCACGCGGCCGCCCGCCTCGAGGGCCACGGAGATGTTTGCCAGGTTGTTGAGCTCCGCCCCGCGGACGGTGCATTCGACGGCCCGGGCATGCGAGTCGAAGGCGTGCACGTGCACCGTCGGGTCACGGGCGGCGATCCCCAGCGCCACGCAGCCCGAGCCGCAGCCGATGTCGAGCACGCGGGTGTCGGGGGCGACGTCGACGGCGTTGAGCAGGTGACGGGCGCCGGGGTCGATCCGCCGGTGCGCGAACACGCCGGGCCGGCTCACCGCCCGCAGCAGCCGGTCGCGGTCGCGAAACACAAACTCGCAGGTGAAGTCGCGCACCCGGGCCGGCTCGTGCGTCTTCTCCACGATGTAGCACACCGTCTGCGGCTTCGGGCCGGCGGCAGGCCGCACGCGGACCGTCTCCCCCGTGGCGGCGAGCTGCTCCCGGAGCCACGTGTCGCGCGGATTGTCGATCGCGGCCACGAGCCGGCCGCCGATCGCGAGATTGAGCAGCGCCGCCTGGAGGATGTCGCGGGAGAGCTCCGCCTCGCCGTCTTTCGCGAGCGGCACGACGGCCAGGTCGAACGGGCCCGGCGGCATGTCGGCGGCACAGACGGGCTCGAGGCCCTCAGGCCGGCCGCCCCAGGCCGCCACGGCGAGATCGTGCTGATGGAGGTCGAGAAACCAGGCCGCGACGCGGGCCTCGGGCCGCGCGAGGGCGAGTGCGGCCGCCGCCTGGCCGCGGCCGGCCGTCGTGCACACGATCCGCTCGCCGGGCAGTGCCTGGGCAACCTCGAGCGCGTGGGCCTCGGCCGGACGTGCAGGAAGGGGATCGGACGCAGGGCGTGCGGTGGCCATCGGCAAGAAGCCCGGAGCGGAAGCGACGGGGTGCTGCGTTACTTCAAATACTCGTTCGACCAGGTGCTGAACAGGTCGCCGCGCTTCACCCGCGCCGCGTCCTCCCGCATCACGGCCGGCGTTCGCCGGATCACGCGGACCGTCTTCCGGCGGTGCTGATACACCCGCGAATGGGCCCACGCCTCGGGGCCGCTGTTGCGCGGGGGGATCGGCTGCTGGGCCAACGACGGCGCAGCCGAAGCAGCCGCAGCGATCACGACCATGCCGACCATCAGCCGCGCGTTCACGGCAGGGGCTCGAGGGTGAGGGGATCGCGGAGCGGGAGGTGCTTCACCTCGCCGCCGAAAAACTCCTTCATCGTGGCCCGGCCCTGGAGGTCGCCCTTCGCGATCTCGTCCCAGTCGCCCACCACGAGGATCGCCATCTTCTCGGGGTCGAGGTGCTTCCGGGCCACGCGCTGCAGGTCCTCGCGGGTCACCGCCTTCACCTTGTCGCGGAAGGTCTGCCAGAAGTCGGCCGGTCGGTGCGTCCACTCGTCGTTCACGAACACCCGCAGCATCGCCGGCTTGCTCTCGAACTGGCGGGGAAACGTCTCGATCGCGCTCGCCTTCGCCGTGGCGAGTTCCTCCTCGGTGACGAGGTCGTCGCGCACGCCGCGGATCTGGTCGAGCACGATCTTCGTGGCGAGCGCCACGGTTGGATTCTTGCTCTCGAAGCCCGCGCGGAAGTCGCCGGGATACGCCACCTTCGGCACGAGCGTCGACCGGGCCGAATAGGCGAGCCCCTCGTTGCTCCGCACCTGCTGCATGATCCGGCTGGTGAACCCGCCGGCCCCGAGGATGTCGTTGAGGAGCAGGAGCGGGATCGCGTCGGGGTCGTCGCGGGTGATCGACCGCATCCCGAGCAGCACCTTGCCCTGCGGGATCTCCTTCGGCACGTGATACAGCCCCGGCTCGAGCACCGCCGTGGGCGCGACGGGGTCGGGGGCCGGCGATCCGCGCTCCCAGCCGGCAAACGCCTTCTCGAGCTTCGCGAGCATCTCCTGCTCGTCGAAGTCGCCCGACACCGCCACGATCATGTTGCCCGGGTGGAACACGCGCCGGTGCATCTCGGCGAGTTTGTCGCGCGAGATCGCGGCCACGGTCTTGTCGGTCGGCTCGGCCGACTCGAAGTGGCCGATGCCGTAGACGAGCCGCTTCCACTCCCGCGACAGGATCGACGAGGCGTCGTCGTTGCGCTGCTTGAGGCCCTCCACGACGCGGGCCTTGCCCGTGTCGAGCCGCCCCTGATCGAACGCCGGATCGCGCAGCATCCCCACGAACAGTTCGAGGCTCTCGTCGAGGTTGCTCTTGAGGCAGTTCATCGTGGCCGTCGTGAACGTCTCGTTCGCGGTCACGCCCACCTCCGTGGCGAGGAAGTCGAGCGTCTCGTCGAACTCCGCCGGGGCGAGCTTCTTCGTGCCTCCCTCGCGCACCATCCGGGCCGTCATCGACGCCAGGCCCGGCACCTCCGCCGGATCGAGCGACGCGCCCCCCTTGAACGTGATCGACACGGTCACGAGCGGGAATTCGTGCGACGGCGCCAGGTACACGGCCGTGCCGTCGGGGAGCACGCGGCGAAACGACGCGGCCTCGGGCGGCGCGAAGTCGAGCGGCTGGAAGGCGATCTTCTCGGGGCGGGCCGGGACACCGGGCGTGCGGCCCGCGACGCCGGCGCCGAGAGCCACGGCGTCGGGATCGAGGTTCCGCTTCGGCGGCGAAAACAGGAGCGCGGCGACGACGCCGAGGGCCAGGACGATGGCGATGACTCGCATGTTCATGGGGAGGTGGTTTCCTTGCGGCGATAGGTGGCCACGCTGCGGTTCGACGGCTTGAAATACGTGTTCGCCACCCGGCGGATGTCGGCCGCCGTGACGGCCTCGTATTTCTTGGGGCCGTCGTTGATCTCGCGCCAGTCGAGCAGGGCCTCGGCGAAGGCGAGCTGGATGAGGAGCGACATGTTGTTTTCGAGTCGGCGGTAGTTGCCCGCGGCCACGCGGTTTTTCACCTTGCGCAGCTCCCGCTCGGGCAGGTCGGCCTCCTGGAGCCTGGCGAGTTCCTCGTACCACGCCTGTTCGAGGGCCTCGGGCGTGGCGTCGCCGCGGGTTTCCGCCTCGAAGGAAAACAGCCCCGCATACTTGCGCGTGTCGCTCTGCGTGCGGGCGCTCGCGGCGATGCCGCGGCCCTCGACGAGCCCGGCGTAGAGCCGGCCGGTGCGCTCGTTCATCACCTCGGAGAGCATGTCGAGCGGGTAGCTGTCGGCGTGGCCCGCCGGCACGGTGTGGTAGCGGATCTCGATCGCCGGCGGAAAGTCGCCCTCCGCGTTCATCCGCTGCTCGGCCAGCTGCTGCACCTCGAGCGTCACCACCGGCGGCGGCTTCCGCGTGCCCGGGTCGAGCCG
>JBJSZP010000029.1:0-3242 GCA_046090365.1 Planctomycetia bacterium | reverse complement strand
CGGTCGCGGAGCGTCACGGTCTGGTCGGTGAGCGTCTGGCCGTCGACGGTCAGGCACCACGGCGTGCCCGCCTCGTCCTGGCGGGCGTAGCGGCGGCCCACCGAGCCCTTCTCGTCGTACATGCAGGGCATGTGCCGCTTGAGCTGCCGGTAGAGGTCGATCGCCACCTCGGGCATGCCGTCCTTCTTCACGAGCGGCAGGATCGCCGCCTTGAGCGGTGCGAGCCGAGGATGGAGCTTGAGCACGGTGCGGCTCCGCGGCTTGCCGTCTTCGTCGGGCACCTCGTCCTCGTGGTAGGCGTCGCAGAGAAACGCGAGCACGGCCCGGTCGGCGCCGGCCGAGGGCTCGATCACGTGCGGCACATAGCGTTCGCGGGTGATGTCGTCGAAGTACGAGAGATCCTTGCCGCTCCCCTTGTGTCGCG
Source organism: Planctomycetia bacterium (assembly GCA_046090365.1). Lineage (GTDB taxonomy): Bacteria > Planctomycetota > Planctomycetia > Pirellulales > UBA1268 > RGVT01. The sequence continues at coordinate 2,818 of JBJSZP010000029.1, read as the reverse complement.
GCTTGCCGTCGGGGCCCATCTCCAGCACGAGGGCGCCGTCCTGCCGCACGAGCTTCCCCTCCATGTGGCTGCGGAGGTCGAAGTCGCCACGGTGGGCGATCCCTTCGAGTTCGCCGAACTCGCCCGGGGCAAGAAAGGGAAACGCATACTCGATGTCGGCCGTGCCCACGGAGTAATGCGAGAGTTCATCCTTGTCATGCTCGCGGAGCTGGAGCTTGCCTTCCGTGAGCCCGAGGCTGAGATACCACTTCCAGCGCCGGTCGCGCCAGTAGCGATACCAGGCGGCCGAGTCGGCCGGCTTGCAGAAGAATTCAATCTCCATCTGCTCGAACTCACGCGAGCGAAACGTGAAGTTTCGCGGCGTGATCTCGTTGCGAAAGCTTTTGCCGATCTGGGCGATGCCGAAGGGCACCCGCACCCGCGAGGTGTCGAGCACGTTCTTGAAGTTCATGAAGATGCCCTGCGCCGTCTCGGGCCGCAGAAACGCCCGGTCGTCGTCGCCGGCCATCGCCCCGATCCGCGTCTCGAACATGAGGTTGAACTCGCGTGGATCGGTGAGCGTGCCGGGCTCGGAAGCGTCGGGGCCGAGCACGGCGGCGAGCGTGGTCGCGCCGGCGGTCACCGCCGCCGACAGGCCCGTGAGGCCGCCCTCCCACTCGATCTCTTCGATCTGCTTCGCCCGCAGGCCGAAGAACTTCTGGGCTTTCGCAGTCAGGGCGGGCTGCGACTCGTCGCCCGAGGCGTCGGTGGCCACGAACACCCGCTTGCCGCGGTGCGCCGCAAACCGGCCACTGAGATGGTCGTAGCGGTAGCGCTTCTTCGACTCGCGGCAGTCGATCATCCAGTCGTGAAACAGGTCGAAGTGGCCGGAGCACTTCCAGACCTGCGGGTGCATGATGATCGTGCAGTCGAGCCCGGCCATCTCGTAGGCCTCGGGGGCCCCGGCCGGCGCGGCGAGTTCGTCGTGGCCGGCCACCATGTCGTGCCACCAGGCATCCTTGAGGTTGCGCTTGAGCGCCACGCCCAGCGGCCCGTAGTCCCAGAAGCCGTTCAGGCCGCCGTAGATCTCGCTCGATTGAAAGATGAAACCACGCCGCTTCGCCAGCGACACGATCCGGTCCATCCGCGATTGGTCAGAAGGTTTGTCATTCATGAGCGGGAGTGTAACAAGGCAGGGAAAAGGCTGCCCGAGGCCGCGTCGAACCGCGGGACGACCGCGAGCGTGTCGATCGCGGCGGCTGCCGGCAAGTCGGCCTCCATGCCGAGGGCCACGAGATTCGCACCACCGGGCGACCGGCGAAACTCCGTGACGAGCGCGGTCGGCACGTCGCCGCTCGCGGCAACACGGCGAAACGATGCGAGCGCCTCACGGGCGGTAGGGTCGAGGTCATTTTCCGCCCCTTCCACTTCCGCCGCATCAAGGATCGCCCCCGCGGCGAGGACATCTTCAGCCGACACGCGGCCGTCGGTACCGGCGCACACGAGGTGCACGTGGTCACCATCGCGTGCAAGACGCCGGATCGCGGCGGCCACAGCCGTGCAGTTCACGATCGCGCCGATGAGGATCTCCCGTGCCCCGCGCGACGCTGCAAGCGCGGCCGTGCCATTGGTGGTGGTGATCACGACCGTGCGGCCGCCGACGCGATCAGGCGTGTACTCGAGCGGCGAGTTGCCGAGGTCGAAGCCGGGGATGCGCACTCCGCCGCGCTCGCCGCCGAGCAGCGCGGCCGGGCCCGCCTCGGTCGCCAGCCGCCGGGCCTCCGTCACGTTGGCGACGGGCACCACGTGGGTCGCCCCGTGGGCGAGCGCCGTGATCATCGTCGTCGACGCCCGCAGCACGTCGATCACGACGGCGATCCCGCCCGCGCAGCTGCCGGCGGACAGCCGCTGATAGAGGTCGTGACAGTGCCAGTGGATCATGGGCGGCTCAGGAAGCCTCGCGGCCGGTTCGCCGCGGCGGTCGAAGCGTCCCGCGCGTGCGGCTCCGTGCGGCGGTGGTATCCTAGCGTGGAGGGCGCAGCGCCGGGGTGTCATGCCGATGCACGATATTTTCACGTCCCGCCTCTTCGCTTCCCGCCTCCTCTCGGCGACCGCGGTGGCGGTCGCGTTCGCGGCGGCATCCCTCGCGGCCGAGCCGCTCGCGCCGCTCACGCCGCTCGCCGACATCTGCCGACTGCCGTTCGAGGAGATCCTCCGCGAGCCGGTGGTCCGGGTGAGCGGGGTTGTGATCTTCAGCGCCCCCGACGGCGTGGCGATCCAGGAAGGCGACCACGGCCTGTGGGTCGACATCGGGCTCGCGCGGCGGCGCGAGCCGGCCACCGGCGCCGGCTTCCCCGCCGAGTGTCCGCTGGGAACGCTGCTCGAGGTCGAAGGGCGGATGACTCAGGGCGGGTTCGTGCCGGTGCTCCTCCCGCATGCGCTGCGGATCGTGGGCACCGCCCCGCTGCCCGCCCCGCGCCGCGTCGACGCCGAGCGGTTCCTCGCGGCCGCCGACGTGGGCACGCTCGTGGAAACGGATGCCGTCTGGCAGGGCATGGCGGCCGCCGACGGCGGCGTGCACATCTGGCTCGAAGCCCACGGCCGGCCGTGCATGGCCGAAGCGGCCCGCGACTGCCTGCCGCCCGATGCCGAGCGGCTCGTCGACGCCGAGGTGCGGATCGCGGGCGTGCTCACGTCGCAGTTCAACACCCGCGGCGAGGCCACGCTGCCGGTGCTCCGCATCGCGCGGCCGGAGTGGATCAGCGTCACCGCGGCCGCGCGGCAGCCGCCGTTCGAGGCGCCGCTCACGCCCCTCGGCCGGCTCGCCTGGCACCGCGAG
>JBJSZP010000028.1:0-1719 GCA_046090365.1 Planctomycetia bacterium | reverse complement strand
CTGATCAACGACGACTCCAACGCCGTCGGCAGCGTGCACCTGGGCGTCGTGCATCTCCTCGAGCTCAACACGCCGGCCGTCTCGTCGCGGGAGAGCGAGCTCGTGGAGTGCGGCTTCGAGACGCTGGCCGAATTGCTCGCGGCCCGCGAGCGGTTCGAGACCTGGTCGCAGATCGCCCTCGACGCCCTGCGCGACGGTAAGATCGCAGTGTGACGATCTACCTCGACAACCACTCCACGACCCGCCTCGACCCGCGCGTGCTCGAGGCGATGCTGCCGTGGCTCACCGAGCACTACGGCAACGCCGGCAGCGTGACGCACGAGCCTGGCCGCGAGGCCCGCGCCGCGGTCGAAGCCGCCCGCGAGACGCTCGCCGCGGCGATCGGAGCCTCGGCCCGCGAGATCGTGTTCACGAGCGGCGCCACGGAGAGCAACAACCTCGCGATCCTCGGCCTGGCGGCCCGCGCGCCGGCCGACCGCCGGCACGTCGTCACGGCGGTCACCGAGCACCACGCCGTGCTCGATCCCGTGGAGCACCTCGAGCGGACGGGCTTCGCGGTCACGCGGCTGCCGGTCGAGCCGAAGAGCGGCCGCCTCTACGCAGGCGCCATCGCCGCGGCCCTCCGCCCGGGCACGTGCCTCGTGACCGTGATGCTCGCCAACAACGAGATCGGCACGGTCCACGACATCCCGGCGATCGCCGCCCGGGTGCATGCCGCCGGCGCCGTGCTCCACGTCGACTGCGCCCAGGCGCTCGGCCGGCTGCCGGTGAGCGTCGACGCGCTCGGCGCCGACCTCGCGAGCTTCTCGGCGCACAAGTTTCACGGGCCGAAGGGGGCCGGCTTCCTCTACGTGCGTCGGCGCGAACGCGTGACCCGCGTCGACCCGCTCGTCTACGGCGGCGGCCAGGAGCGCGGCATGCGGAGCGGCACGCTCGACGTGCCTGGCATCGTGGGAATGGCGGAGGCGGCCCGCCTGGCCGTCGCGAGCCTGGCCGACGAGCCCGGGCGGCTCCGCAGCCTGCGCGACCGCCTCTGGGCCCACCTCCAGGCCGGCATCCCCGGCATCGCCTTGAACGGCCCGCCACTCGCCGACCCGACCGCACGGCTCGTGAACAACCTCAACGTGCGGATCCCGGGCGTGGACGGCCAGTCGCTCTTGGCCGCGCTCTCCGCCGACGGCCTCGCCCTCTCGTCCGGCAGCGCCTGCTCGTCGGAGAGCCCGCGGCCGAGCCACGTGCTCCTCGCGCTCGGCCTCACCGAAGACGAAGCCCGCGCAAGCCTCCGCTTCGGCCTCTCGCGGTTCACGACCGAGGCCGAGATCGACGAAGCCGCCCGCCGCATCGCCGCCGGCGTGGCACGGCTGCGGGCGCTGTAGGACAGGCTTCAGCCTGTCATGGCTCTCGTTGTGCGCGCCGGCTTCGGGCTCCCCGTATCCCGTCGCCGGACGCTCACTGCGCCCCTCCGTCTCGCCTCTCCCTCTGGGAGAGGCCGGCCACAGGCCGGGTGAGGGTGCCTTTCGCGGCGCAACGAAAGCACCCTCACCCCAGCCCTCTCCCAGAGGGAGAGGGAGAAGAGTGGGAGCCCGAAGCCTCCTCAACTGGAAGGGGGAGGCGAGGGGTTGCCCCTACCATTGAGCCGGCGTGAGTCACCAGCGGAGCCATGGATGGCGCAGCGCCTGTGACTCCGAGCGAACGAAGCCCATGGATGGGCGCAGTGAG
>JBJSZP010000027.1:0-1468 GCA_046090365.1 Planctomycetia bacterium | reverse complement strand
ATGCCGACCGCACCCACGGCCACAAGCGGTGGCTCCTCGTCGCCACGGCCGTCGGGGCGGGGGCGTGCCTCATGCTCGCCGCCGTGCCGCCCGCTGCTCGGCTGGCCGTGGCCGCAGCGATCGTGACGGCCGCCGTCGGCTTCGACATGGCCCAGATCTTCACCGGCAGCCTCCTGCCACGGATCGCCCAGGGGTCCGCCGCCGACAGGCTCTCCGCCGCGGGCTTCGGAGCCGGCTACCTTGGCGGCGCCCTGGCGCTCATCCTCGCCACGGCGCTCGTCACGAATCGCGAGGCCCTCGGGCTCTCGGCGCCCGATGCGTTGCGGGCGTCGTTCGTCGTGATGGGCGGATGGTGGCTGCTGTTTTCCCTGCCGGCGGCGTTCACGCGGATGGGTGACGGTCGCTCGGCCGACCATGCGGCCACGTCGACCGGGGAACTCGTCGGCTTCGCGCGCGCCCTGGGCAGCGGCGAGGCGGGCGACCTGGGGCGGATTCTGCTCGGGGCCGTGCTCGTGCTCGGGGCCGTGCAGACGGCGATCTCGCAGTTTTCGACCATCGCCCTCGAGCGGTTTCAGCTCGACTCGGCGGCCCTCGTGCGGCTCGTGCTCCTCGTGCAGTTCGTGGCCCTGCCGGGCGCGCTTCTCATGGGCTGGCTCTCCACGCGGTGGAGCAGGGGAGGGGCGCTGGCGGTGTGCATCGTTGGCTGGCTCACCGTGATCGTGCTCGCGGCGTTCGTGCAGAGCCCCGGGCAGCTCACGGCGCTCGCGGTGCTGCTGGCGCTCGTGCTCGGCGGCGTGCAGAGCGTGATCCGAGCGACCGTGGCCGTGCGGGCGCCGCAGGGCCGCTTCGGGGCCACCTTCGGCCTGCTCCAGGTGGGCACGAAGCTCGCGGGGTTCGTGGCGAGCCTGCTCTTCGGCGCGGCCTATGCGGCGCTCGGCGAGTCGCGGGCGGGGCTCGCCGTGCTCTTCGGGCAGCTCGCGCTCGGGGCGTGGGTGTTGCGAAAGTAGGGCAGGCTTCAGCCTGTCACGAACCACGACAGGCTGAAGCCTGTCCTACGCGGAACCACGACAGCCTGGCGCCGCGCCTTACGCGATCCCAAGCACGTCGCGCATCGAATACAGCCCGGCCGGCTTCCCGATCAAGAACGCCGCCGCGGCGAGAGCGCCCTGGGCGTAGCAGTCGCGGCTCGTCGCCCGCACGTTCACCGACAGCGACTCCCCCTCGAGCCCGAACAGGATCGTGTGCTCGCCCGGGTTGTCGCCGGCCCGCACCGCGTGGTAGCCGATCTCGTCGGCCGGCCTGGCTCCGGGCCGGCCCTCGCGGCCGTGGGCGGCCGTCGTCTGCCCCATCGCGCCCTGCACGATCTGGCCAAACTTGAGCGCCGTGCCGCTCGGCGAATCCTCCTTGTGGCGGTGGTGCACTTCCACGATCTCGACGTCGGCCCGCGTGCCGACGCGCTTCAGGAGCG
>JBJSZP010000026.1:0-5289 GCA_046090365.1 Planctomycetia bacterium | reverse complement strand
GCCATCGCCGAGATCGACAAGACGAAGAAGGAGTTTTCCATTCCCGGGCGGGCGATCGACAGCCCGGCGTTCCCCACGCCCGACGGCCTCGCCCACCTGTTCGTGCACGACCTGCCCGAGCCGCCGGAGGGCGTGCAGCTGATGACGATCCGCAGCGAGGGGCAGTTCAACACGGTCGTCTACGAGGAAGAGGATCTCTATCGCAACCAGACGCGGCGCGACATCGTGATGATGCACCCCGACGACATCGCGAAGTTCGGCCTCACGGCCGGCGGGAAATGCCGGATTCGGAGCAGCGCGGGGGAGATGCGGGGGCAGATCGTGTCGGCCTTCGACCAGATCCGGCCGGGCTGCGTGGCGATGTATTACCCGGAGAGCAACGTGCTCGTGCCCAAGGCGGCCGATCCGCTCTCGCGGACGCCGGCCTACAAGAGCATCGCGGTGGAGGTGACGCCCGACGTGGCCTTCGTGCAGTTCGGCAGGCCGGAGCCGGCTCTCGTCGCCGCCGGCACGCCCCGCGACAAGATGAATCAGTGCGGGTGAGGCGTTCCCGGAGAGGGCGACGCCTGTCATCCCTTCGTTTGCACCTTCAGCACATCGGCGAGCGATCCCTGCCACACGGCGGTGCCGACGTGCTGCAGTCTCGTGCCCGGCGCCACCAGCACCTTTCCTCCCAGGCTCCGCCACAGTTCACAAAACATATAGTCCTCGCTGATGTAGACCCCGTCGCGAATGCCCGCGTCAAAGAAGGCGTGGTACGTCTTGCCTGATGCATCGGCGACTCGCAATTCGGGATATGCCACGACCATTCTCTCGAGGCAATCGCGGCGCAATCGCATGAAGCCAGTGCCAACCCTCTCGACCGAGAGCAGGCCGTCGGGGCCCATGACCGCCTGCCCGAGCTTCACGCAGAATTCAGGGGCGCCAGGCTTCTTGCGGGGACCGGCCGCAGCCACCAAGGGCACGTCGTAGGACAGCAGGGCGACGAGATCCGCCGGGTCCCAAGCCATGTCCGAGTCGATGAACACCAGATCGGTGTAGTCGTCCGCCAGAAACTGAAAGATCAGCTTGTTTCGGGCGTCGGCAAGGATCGCATTGCCCACTTCGAAAGCCAGCGCGTACCGCCAGCCCAACTCGCGCAGCCTCTGGATCGAGGCGAGCATGGCGAGCACGAAGCGGTGATCCAGTCGACCGTCCAACGTCGGCGTGGCGATCATGACCCGGCGAATCTTGCTCATGGAACCCTCCGTCGACCCTCTCGTGCTGCACGAAGTGCACCATTGTAAGTGCAATTTCGGACAAAACGTGAGAAATTGATTCAGGAGCCACGAATCGCGGGGCCCGATGCCCAGATCGATGACGCCGGCAAAGACGCCCGGCACGATGACCGTGTCGGTCACCGTCTCGGCCCGCTGCGGGCCGCACTGGGCAGCGACCGAATCACGCTGGGGCACTATCGCGGCGCCGCGGAGGCGCTATGGCTCGGATTCGAGGCGGGCGACGAGGCTGCGCACCTGGTCGAGGTCGATGCCGGGCGGCTGGTGGTCGAGCAGCCAGCGGGCGTCGGCGAGGGCGGCGGTGCGGCGGCCGAGGCGGGCCGCCGTGATCATCCGCATCACCCGGTCGCGGGCCGAGTCGGGATCGACCACGAGGATCGCGTCGAGATAGCGCAGCACGTCCGCCTGCCGGCCCTCGCGCGCGGCGATGCCGAGGAGGTTGTTGAGCATCCGCGTGAGGATCGCCCGCGGTCCCGCCACGGCGAGGTCGGCGTCGGCGAGCTCCTCGCCCGCCTCGGTGCGCCGCTTGGCGGCCAGGTCGTCACGGGTGCGGACGGCGGCCCGGTCGAAAATGTCGAGCCAGCGGGCCGCACCGGCCGCGGGCGTGTATTGCACGAGGAAGTGGCCGGGAAACCCCACGCCCTCGACCGCGAGCCCGAGCCGCCGGGCCAGTTCCATGTACACCACCGCGAGCGAGATCGGGATGCCCTCGCGGTCGTCGAGCACCTCGTTGACGTAGCTGTTCGAGCGGTTGTAGTAGTCGCCGCGGCTGCCGTGAAACCCGAGCTCGTCGAACAGCACGCGGTTGAGCACCGCGAGCACGTCGTCGTCGGCCGCCTGCGCGGGGATCCGCCCACGGATGTCGGCGGCCAGCCGCTCGAGCTCCTGCCGCGAGGCGGCGATGTCGAGGTCGGCGTTGTCGAGCTTCGCGATCAGCAGGGCGGCGTGAAACAGGTCGATCTCGGCGTCGGGGCGGCCCACGAGGCCGGCCAGTTCGTCGAGCGTGCGCCGCGCGTGCACGCTCGCGGCGAGCGCCTCGAGGCGGGCCGCCTGCCGCTCGAGCTCGGCCGCCCGCCGCATGAGGCCCGCGCGGGCGGCGTCGCCCTCGGGGAGCAGCTTCGCGACGAGGTCGTCGGCAGGCTCGCTCGCGGCCGCCGCAGCCTCGTCCGGCAGCTCGGCGGCCACCGCCTCGATGCGGGCCATCACGTCGGCGGCCGGCATGGCCCGGGGCAGGTCTTTGCCGACGGCGAATCCGCGAAACTCGGCTTCCGTGTCGCGAAACTTCACCAGGCCCGCCCGCCCGCCGGCGAGGCCGCGGTCGGCCGACGTGAAGATCGCCTCGTCGTTGACGAAGCACGCGATCGCGTCGGCGGCCACGCGCACACGGAGGTGATTCCACGCGCCCGGCCGATACCGCGGGCTCGGCTTCTCGTCGAGGATTTTCCAGGAGAGCACGTCGGGGCCGTCGAACCGCGTGAGCCGTAGCCGGCCCGCCGACGGATAGAAGCCGTAGTGGCGGTCGCCGCCGTCGGCTGAGAACGCGAGCCCCGCGGCGCCGGCCTCGTCGTCGAGTTTGACCCACGCGGCCACCTCGTAGGGCAGCGGCGGCGGCTCGTCGAGGGCCAGGCAGAGCGACCGGCCGCCGAAGCCGGTGCCCGCGCCGGCGACCGAGATCCGGCCGGCGCGTTGCCGCCAGCGGGCCCCGCCGATCGCCGTCCACTCGGCGGGATCGAGGGCCCCGATCGTGAGCCAGCGATCCATGGCGACGGGATTCGGGCGGTCGAGCAGCCCGCGCAGCCGGTCCACGGAGACGGCGAATCCAAGGTTCGGCGTGACGAGCGACTTCATCGACACCACGCCATGCACGCGGCCCTCGAGGTCGAGCAGTGGCCCGCCGCTGTTGCCCGGCTCGATGGGCAGGGCGACCTGGATCATGGCGATGCCGTCCACGTCGCGCACGGCCGACACGCGGCCCGCCACCACGCTCTGCCGTAGGCCGTGCGGATTGCCCACCGCCACCACCTCCTGCCCGTCGACCACCGTGCGGGGATCGGCCAGCGGGAGCGGCGTGAGGCCGGCGACGTCGATCCGCACGATCGCGAGATCGGCGTCACGGTCGGTGGCGTGCACGGCCGTGGCGTCGTGCGTGCGGCCGTCGGCAAGCTCGACGGTGATCGGACGGGCCTCGCCGATCACGTGGAGGTTCGTGGCGACGAGGCCGTCGCCGACGACGAAGCCGGTGCCGAGCCCCTCGTCGGTCGCCCGCCGCCCCGTGAAGCGGATCGTGACGACCGACTCCTTCGCCGCCCTGGCGATCTCCTCGACCGACCGCGGCGCGGCGGCGGCGCGCGGCGGACATGCCAGGCAGAAGACGAGCACGGTGTCGCGACAGTGGGGAGCGAGCGCATGGGTGGGGCCGGAGCGTGAGGGCGGGCTTCATCCCGACCCCGTCGCTTCCGCTCCGGGCAGGGAGGGTTCGTTGCAGGGACCGGTGTTACCACCCGGAGTGTATGGCAGCGCGGCCCAATCTGCCTGGAAACGGGGGGCGTTGCCCCGCGGGTTACTCGAAGAGCGAGCGCTGCTCGGTGGCGGCCTTGCGCCGCTGCTTGGGCGGCGGGGCGGGCGCCCCCGCCGACTCGAAGCCGAGCAAGAGGTCGCGAGCCCGGTCGATGACGTCGCTCGGCACGCCCGCGAGGCGGGCCACGTGCACGCCCCAGCTCTTGTCGGCGGCGCCCGGGGCCACCTGGTGCAGGAACACGAGCTGGTCGTGGTGCTGCCGCACGACCACCTGCACGTTCGCCACGCCCGGCAGCCTGTCGAGCGCGGCGAGCTGGAGGTAGTGCGTGGCGAAGAGGGTGCGGCAGCCGACCCGCGATTGGAGGTGCTCGACCACCGCCTGCGCGATCGCCAGGCCGTCGTAGGTGCTCGTGCCGCGGCCGACCTCGTCGAGGATCACGAGGCTCCGGGCCGTCGCGCGGTTGAGGATCCGCGCGGTCTGGGCCATCTCCACGAGAAACGTGCTCGCCCCGCGGGCGATGTCGTCGCCGGCGCCGATCCGGGCGAAGAGGCGGTCGACGATCCCGATCCGGGCCCGCTTCGCCGGCACGAAGCTCCCGGCCTGCGCGAGCACGGCGAACAGCGCCGCCTGGCGGATGAACGTGCTCTTGCCGCCCATGTTGGGGCCGGTGACGAGGAGGATCGCGGGCGCGCCGTCGCCACCAGCCCCGAGGGCGAGGTCGTTGGCCACGAGCGTGCCGGCGGGGAGGATCTCCTCCAGGATCGGGTGCCGCCCCGCCTCGATCTCGAGCTCGCCGCCGCGCGAGGGCTCCGGCCGCACCCAGCCGCGCGACCGGGCGACGGTGGCGAACGACGCGAGCACGTCGAGCACCGCGAGGATCTCGGTGGCCCGGTCGAGCCGCTGACGGTGCTCAGCCACGAACAGCCGCAGCTCCTCGAGCAGCTCGATCTCACGGCGCGTGGCCTCGTCTTCGGCGCCGAGCACCTCGCGCTGGCGGGCGTCGAGATCGGGCGTGGTGTAGCGTTCGGCGTTCTTCACCGTCTGCTTGCGGACGTAGTCGGCCGGCACCTTCGCGGCCTGCGTGCGGCTCACCTCGAGAAAGAAGCCGAACACGCGGTTGAAGCCCACCTTGAGCGACGGGATGCCCGTCCGCTCGATCTCGCGGGCCTGATACTCGGCGATCCAGGCCTTGCCGCCGGAGGCGAGCTCCACGAGCCGGTCGTAGCGGTCGTCGAACCCCGGGCGGATGAAGCCGCCGTCGCGGGCGAACACGGGGCAGCCGTCGCGGAGCGTGGCCCCGATCCGGCCGGCCAAGTCGGTGCAGGGATCGAGCCGGTCGCGGAGCTCTCCGAGGAGGCCCGTCGTGCCTGCGAGCGCGGCGACGAGATCGGGCAGCACGGCGAGCGCCTTGCCGATCCGCTCGAGGTCGCGCGGCCCGGCGCGGCCGGAGATCACGCGGCCGGTGAGCCGCTCGAGGTCGCCCACGCCCGTGAG
>JBJSZP010000025.1:0-3601 GCA_046090365.1 Planctomycetia bacterium | reverse complement strand
GCGCAGGTCTTGCAGGCGTTCTTGGAACGCATCGCCTTCCAGAACTTCCACAGGCCGCCGGCCTCGCGCGACTTCTTGAACGTGTACATGACCGCGCGAAACCCGCCGCCGGTCGTCACCTTGCCGAAAAATCTGCCCATGTATCACCCCAAACTCACGGTCACGGTCTTGGTTTCCAGATACGGGTCGAGCCCGCGTTCGCCGAGCTCGCGGCCGAAGCCCGACTGCTTGAACCCGCCGAACGGCGCCGCCGCGTCGAACACGTCATAACAGTTCACCCACACGGTGCCGGCCCGCAGCCGCTTGGCCACCTCGTGGGCCCGGGCCACGTCACGGGTCCACACGGCGGCCGCGAGGCCGAACGTGGTCGCGTTGGCCCGCCGGATCAGTTCCTCCATGTCGGAGAACCTGAGCACCGAGAGCACCGGGCCGAAGATCTCCTCGCGGGCGATCGCCATCTCGTCCTTGACGTTCGTGAACACCGTCGGCTCGATGAAGAAGCCCTTGTCGCCCACCCGCTTCCCGCCGGTGGCGCACGTGGCACCCTCGCGCCTGCCGCTCTCGATGTAGCCCATGATCTTGTCGAACTGGGCCTTGTCGACCTGCGGCCCCTGCTGCGTGGCCGGGTCGAACGGGTCGCCCACCTTCCGCTTCCGGCTCATCTCCACGACCCGCTCCACGAACTTCTCATGGATCGTGTCCTCGACGAACAGCCGCGAGCCCGCGCAGCAGCACTGGCCCTGGTTGAGATAGATGCCCACGTGGGCGCCGGCCGCCGCGGCGTCGAGATCGGCGTCGGCGAACACGATGTTGGGGCTCTTGCCGCCGAGCTCGAACGTGAGCCGCTTCAGCTGGTCGGCCGCCTGCCGCATGATGATCTGCGCCGTCTCGCCGGAGCCGGTGAAGGCCACCTTGTCGATCCCGGGGTGCTTCACGATCGCGGCGCCCGCGGTGGGCCCGAAGCCGGGCACCACGTTGATCACGCCGTCGGGCACGCCCGCCTTCTGGGCCAGCCGCGCGAGGCGGAGGCACGTGAGCGGCGTCTGCTCGGCCGGCTTCATCACGACCGTGCAGCCGGCCGCGAGGGCCGGCCCCCACTTCCAGGCCGTCATCAGGATCGGGAAGTTCCAGGGGATCACCTGCCCCGCCACGCCCACGGGCTCGCGCCGCGTGTAGCAGAAGTAGTTGCCGTTGATCGGGATCGTCTGGCCGTGGATCTTGTCGGCCCAGCCGGCGTAGTAGCGCAGGCAGTCGAGCGCGAGCGGGATGTCGCCGGTGCGGGCGTCGCTCACGGGCTTGCCGTTGTCGAGCGATTCAAGCGCAGCGAGCTCGTCGATCTCCTCCTCGATGAGGTCGGCGAGCCGGAGCATGATCCGGCCGCGCTCGCGGGCGTTCATCCGGGGCCACGGCCCCTCGTCGAAGGCCTGCCGCGCGGCCCGCACGGCGGCGTCGACGTCGGCGGCATCGCCCTCGGCCACCTGGGCGATCACCTCCTCGGTGGCCGGATTGATCGTGTCGAACGTCTTCCCGCTCTTCGCGGGCACCCACTGGCCGCCGATGAAGAGCTGCGTCTGGTGGATCTTCGGGCGGGCGGCCCGCTGCGGTGCGACGGCGGTGGCCATGACGGTTTCTCCTCCCTCCGGGGGCACGAGCCTCTCACGACGCGCGGGGCGACGCCGAAACGACCGGCGATCGCGCATTATTTGCGGCCCTGATGCTACCTGCGGTACGCTCAGGCCAGCAAGAAGAGCAGGCCGGCAGCCGCGTGGCTCCGGCCTCGAGTTCAACGGTCTCGCATGCAGTCGGGCGGGCCCCCGGCCCTTCGGCTGCAGGCATGGAAAGGCTTCGAAGGAGTTCGTGATGCACAAATTTTGTTTGACGATGGCGATCCTGATCCTGGCCACGGCCACCGCCTCGGCGGAGGTCACGAGCGGCCCGCAGGTGGGCGACTCGGTCGGCGCGTTCACGGTGCTGAAGGTGGCGGGCAACCCCGACGACGGCTTCCCCGTCGGCAAGTCGGGCTGCTACCGCTGCAAGACCGGCTCCAAGCCGGTGGTGATGGTGTTCGCCCGCTCGGCCGACGAGAAGCTCGCCAAGCTCCTCAAGAAGATCGAGGAGGAGGTCGAGGAGCACCAGGACGAGAAGCTGATGAGCTTCGTGAACATGATCGGCGCCGACGCCGAGAGCCTGAAGAAGGCCACGGAGGAGTTCGCGTCGAAGCACGGCATCACGCGGATCGCATTCGTGGTGCCCGAAGACGCGAAGGACGGCCCGGCCGACTTCAAGATCGCCCCCGACGCCGACGTGACCGTCGTCTGCTACCGCGAGGGCAAGGTGAAGGCCAACCACGCCTTCGCGAAGGGCGGGCTCTCCGACGACAAGATCGACGCGGTCGTGAAGGCGTCGTGCTCGCTCGTCGAGTAATGCGTGTAACGGCTGGTGACAGTGGGCGTGGGCAGCGTTCCGGTGAGAGGCTGCCCACGCTCCGTCGCCGGACGTTCGCCTCCGCCCTCCAGGCTTCGGCTCACTCGGACCTGCCTGCGCTCCGGCATCCATGCCTCCGCTGGTCAGCTACGCCGGCTCTCGGAGCATGGGCAGCCCCTCACCTCCCCGTGTCGTAGGCGACAGGAACTTTCGGCTGCGAGGTATGGCTATTCTGACTCGCCTCTGGCGGCTGATCACGACGCCGTATGAGCCGGAGGCGTCGTTCACGGGCTTTCTCGAGCGGGCGCTGTCGCAGGAGAGCGACCGCGCGGCCGTGACCGTGGCCGTGCTCTCGGCGGCCGAGAGCCGGCGGCGGTTCGGGGGCGACCTCGCGAAGCATGGGATCCAGCCGGTGTTTCTCCGCGTCGTGAACCGCTCGGCCGAGAGCCTGCGACTACAGATGGTGAGCATCGACCCGCGCTACTTCACGCCGCTCGAGGCCGCGGCGGCGAATCATTTTTCGATCACGCGCCGGCTGTCGGCCTTCGGGGCGATGGCCTGGCTGTTCGTGCCGCTGCTCGCGCTCCTGCCGCTCAAACTCGCGACGGCCTGGCTCGCCAACGGCCGGATGGACGACGTGTTCGCCGCGAGCGGCTTTCGGCTGGGGCCGATCCTTCCGGGCGACACGGCCGAGGGGTTTGTGTTCACGACGCTCGATCTCGGCACGAAGGCGGTGCACGTGCGGCTCTCGGAGGTGGGGGGCATCCTCCGCTCGCTGGCCCACCCGCAGGCCGCCGCGCCCGTCGATTTCACGTTCACGGTGCCCGTGCCGGGCATCGCGACCGACTACCTCGACCGGGATTTTTCCGGCCTGCACGCCGCGGGGTCGGCCGAGCCCTGCGACGTGCCCACGCTCGTCGCCCGGCTCGCAGCGCTCCCGCCGGCCACGACGAACGCGGCAAGCTCCCGCCCCGGTGACCCCGTGAACCTCGTCGTGATCGCGCCCTTCGAGGCTCTGCTCGCGGCCTTCGCCGCACGGTGGGACGCCTGCGAGACGGTGTCGCTCGCCACCTGCTGGAAGACGGTCCGCGCCTTCCTCCTCGGCTCGCACTACCGCTACTCGCCGGTGAGCCCGCTGCACCTCTTCGGACGCATGCAGGATCTCGCCCTCCAGCGG
>JBJSZP010000024.1:0-3523 GCA_046090365.1 Planctomycetia bacterium | reverse complement strand
CCATACCAGCCGAGCACGTCGTCGACGTTGTCGCGGATCGCGTGGCCGAGGCCGATGCCGTTGCTCACCGCGAGCACGAGCACGCCGGTGGTGAGCGCGGTGCGCACCGGCTGCCGCAGGATCTGCTCGAGCGCGAGGGTGCCCTCGATGCGGAACCGCGCCGGCACGAGCAGGGCCGCGGCCCGGGCCAGGGGCGGGATGAGCACCGGCGTCGTGGCCACGAAGGCGAGCATCATCGCGATGCCGGCGGGCACCGCGGCGCGGGGCGGCAGCCACTCCGCGAGGACGAAGGCCATGATCACCGCGGCCACCGCCCACAGGCCGACTGCCACGAGGAGAAAGCCGCGCGGCACGCCGCGGGCCGGCGGCGGGGCGGCGTCGAGCCCCTCGAGCGGGTCGACCCGCGTCGCCTCGCGGGCCGGCCACCAGGCGCCGGCCACGGCGATCAGCGTGCCGAGCAGGATCGACACCGGCACGACGGCCGGGTGCACGACGAGCCCGCCCGGCGGCGCCTGCAATGCCCGCGAGATGCCCGCAGAGATCGGCCCGGCCGCCGCGAGCCCGAGCCCGGCGCCCACGATCGCGCCCCCGGCCCCGAGGAGCGCGGCCTCGCGGATCACGAACTGCCGCACCTGCCGGGCGGTCGAGCCGAGCAGCCGCAGGAGCGAGAAGCCGCGCCGCCGCTCGGTGACGTTCATGAGCATCGCGTTGCCCACGAGGAAGAAGGCCATCGCGGCGGTGAGGCCCGTCACGAAGTCGAGCCCCAGGTCGGCCGAGTGGAGCACGTCTTCCGCCATGCTCGACCGCCCCGCCGGCACCGCGGCCATGAGCGCTTCCGGCAGTCGCGCGTTCACGCGGGCGAGCACGTCGGCCCGCACGGCCTGTGGGTCGAGCACGATGCGCACGCGGTCGACGAAGCCGAGTGACCGCGACATGTCGGCGAGCGCGGCGATGTCGACGATCACCCCGGCCCCTTCGGTGAACCAGCGGGTCGAGTCCGCCGTGGCGAGCCCCACCACCTTCAGGCGGCTCACCTTGCGGCGGGCGAAGAACAGCACCTCGTCGCCGATCGCCTTGCCGAGCCCCGCGGCGAGCCCGGCCTCGAGCACCACCTCGTCGGGGCCGACGCACGGGCGTCCGGCCGCGAGCGCGAAGAGCCCGGCGGCGACGAGGGCGTCGGCATCGACGCCGACGGCGATCTCGCGCACCCGCTTCTCGCCGACGCGGAGCAGCGTCGGCCGGTAGAAGAGCGGCACGATCGCCCGCACGCCCCCCACGTCGGCGAGCCGGGGGAGCGATTCGATGTCGAACCTGCCGCCGCCGCGGGCCGAGACGTCGATCGCCGGCACACCCTCGACCGCCGCGGTGAGCCGGCGGTAGCCCGCCCGGGAGGCGTCGGCCGACACCCACGTGGCCACGATGGCCCCCACCGCGACGGCCACGCTCGCGGCCGTGGCCAGCGCCCGGCCGGGCCGAGTGAGCCACTGGCGGAGAAGCAGCCTCCAGAGCCTCATGGGGCAGGGGCTCCGGCGGTGTCGGACGCGACGAGCCCGTCGTGGATTCTGATGGTGCGGGCCGCGCGGGCCGCGATCGCCGGATCGTGGGTGACGAGGATCACGGTCTGCCGCCGCTCGGACACGAGCCGGCCCAGGAGGTCGACGACCCGGGCGGAGTTCGCCGAATCGAGGGCACCCGTCGGCTCGTCGGCCAGCACGATCGCCGGGCCGGTCACGAGCGCCCGGGCGATCGCGCCGCGTTGCTGCTCGCCGCCGGAGAGTTCGTCGGGGCGGTGCGTCGCCCGATGATCCATGCCGACCGCGGCGAGAGCCCGCATCGCCGCCTCGTGGGAGGCGCGATGCGACGCGCCGTCGAGCACCAGCGGGAGCGCCACATTCTCGACGAGCGAAAGCTCGGGCAGCAGGTTGTATCGCTGAAAGACGAAGCCGATCCGCCGCCGCCGGACGACCGCGAGCGCATCGTCGTCGAGGGCCGCGAGGTCCACGCCCTCGAGCATCACGCGGCCCGCGGTCGGCCGCGTGATCCCGCCCAGCATGTGGAGCAGCGTGCTCTTGCCGGAGCCCGACGCCCCCGTAATGGCGACGAATTCACCGGCCTCGATCGACAGGTCGATCCCCCGCACGGCCGGCACGCCGGCGGCTCCGGCATCCCCGGTGGCAAACGTCTTCTCGAGATGCTCGGCTTGCAGGATCGGCACGCGGACGGGCTCCACGGGGCAGGGCGGAAAGTCGAGGCAAAGCCCCTACTGTACCCAGCCTGCGCGGAATCGGGCTGCACCGCCCGGCTGCGGGGCGCGTAGGGCGGAATTCTGAAGCGATTGTGACGCGTATGCCGATGCCGGAGGGGAATCGGAAGAGGCGGGCCCTGCCAGGAAGAACGTTCGTGCACACTGAGCATCACCGCATCCGACGTAGCGCCCTCGCGGCCATGCTCGTCGCCGCTTTTCTGGCCCGCCAGGCCCCTGCCGAGCAGTGGCCACGGCCTCCCGACCAGATGAGGGTCGCCGATCCAGGCACGACCCTCGCCGCGCCGCCCGACAACGCCGCGGTCGGCCTGCCCGTGGACATGCCGGTGGACGTGATCCACGGGCCGAACCCGACGACCTTGCCCGAATTCGTCGATCTCGCGATGCGCAGTCATCCGAAACTGCGGCAGGCACTCGCGGCCGTCGAGGCGGCCCGGGGCAAGGCCGTGCAGGCCCGGCTCTACCCGAATCCCGTGATCGCCGGCTTCACGCCGCAGGCCGCCGGTGAAGACAGCCAGTGGAGCGGAACGGTCGCTCAGGACCTCGTGACGGCAGGCAAGCTGCGGCTCTCGCAGCAGGCAGCGCTGCGCGAGGTGCAGAAGTCGGAATACCAGTTGATCCGTGCGCGGTTCGACGTGCTCAAGGACGTGCGGCAGGGCTTTTATACGCTCCTCGTCGCGCAGCGGCGGGTCGAGATCTACAAGCTCCTGCTCGATATCGCCAAGCGGTCGTACGAGATCGGCCGCCAGCTCGTGGAAGCGGGGGAGGGAACCAAGGCCGACGTGCTCTTCTGGAGCATCGAACGCGACCGCGCCGAAGTACGCCTGCTCAACGCCTCCGTCTACATCGAGACCGGACGCCGGCAGTTGGCGACCGCGATCGGCCTGCCACGCGCCGACATCGGCACGATCGAAGCCGATCTCTTTCAGCGGCTTCCCAACTTCGATCTCAAGGATCTGCAGGAGGCGGTGGTGCGGCTGAACGCCAAACCGCGGGTCGCAGAGGCGGAGGTCGCCCGGGCCCAGTGGGCGCTCGAGCGGGCCGTCGTGCAGCCGATTCCAAACATCAATCTCTTGGGCGGCTACCAGCGCCAGGTGGGCGGTCCGCCGCAGGACCAGGGGCTCGCGCAGGTGATGATGGCCGTCCCCCTCTTCGACCGCAATCAGGGCAACATCCGTGCGGCCCGCGCCGACATCGCCGTCGCCCGGGCCGACCTGCGGACCATCGAGCTCGACCTCGCCACGCAGACCGCCGAAGCGG
>JBJSZP010000023.1:0-14727 GCA_046090365.1 Planctomycetia bacterium | reverse complement strand
GTGGCCGTGGCCGATGTCGGCACGTTCACCGGGGGCGTGCTTGTGAGCGCCACGGATCCCGACGGCCGTGTCGAGATCGTCGTGGGCAGCGGGCCGGGCATGCGGTCGACGGTGCGGGTCTACGACATCTCGGCGGCGCCGCGGGTGGTGACCACGATCCTCCCGTTCTCCGCCGCGTTGCAGGGGGGCGTGATGGTGGCCGCCGGCCGCTTCAACGCCGACACGATCGACGACATCGTCGTCTCCGCGGGCCGCGGGGGCCGGTCGGAAATGCGGGTCTTCAACGGTCGGGTCGGTCAGGCCGCGGCGGCGCTCGCCTCGTCGGCCGCGTTCGCGGCCCTGGGCCGTCCGAACGCCCCGCTGTTCACGGCGCCCGTCGATCTCGACGGCGACGGCCGGATCGACCGGTTCCGCGCCACGCAGGGAGACGCCGGGGCGAGTGTGGGCGTGCTGAACGTGGCCGCCAACGGCACCTCCTCGGGACAACTCGGGAGCCTGAGGGGCCCGCTCCGGATCGCCGCCCCGCGCCGGGGCTAGGCGGAGCGGCTCACCAGCGTCCCTCGAGGCCGAGCGTGGCGCCCTGGAGCCAGATGCTGCTCTCGCCGACCACGGTCGTTCCCGCGGCCGTGCTCGTGGAGAAGTCGAACTGGTTGGGCGCGAGTGCCACTCCGGTGAGCCAGAGCATCGTGTATCCCGCCCGGATCGACCACACGTCGTTGATGTGCCGCACGACGGTCACGTTCCAGTCGAAGATGCCGCCCACGTCGCTGCCGCGCGCTCCACGTGCCGCGCGGTAGACCTCGCCGGTGTTGGCGTCGACGACCGGCGCCTGCGACTGCGACAGTTCGACACCCGCGAGCGCCGCCTTGGCCTGCCCCTCGAGCCCCCAGCGCTCCCAGTCGATGCGGCCGCGCACGCCGACCTGTCCGCCGAAGAGGTTCGAACTCGACCGCACGGCGTAGCGGCTCGTGCCGAGGCCGGGCGTCGCGAGCGCGATCGCGGCCTGCTCCTCGAGCCCGGCCCAGCGGAAGCCGGCGAGCCAGTCGACCATCGCCACGTACGGCACCTGCTCGGCCGCGT
Source organism: Planctomycetia bacterium (assembly GCA_046090365.1). Taxonomy (GTDB): domain Bacteria; phylum Planctomycetota; class Planctomycetia; order Pirellulales; family UBA1268; genus RGVT01. The sequence continues at coordinate 13,647 of JBJSZP010000023.1, read as the reverse complement.
AGGCGGTGAGCCGCGGCAGGTGATAATGTTCGCTCGTGGCAAGCAGGTTTGCCTCGGCCCCATTGATGGCCGAACCGTAGGACGCCTCTGCGAGCGACGCGCCGCTGAAACTCGCCACCCGCGCCGAGAGGGGCGGAGCGATATCGAGGGTGCCGTTGCCCGCGACCGTGTCGACGGCCGACATCCCGTAGACGCCGATGTAGCCCACCTCCCAGCCGCGCTCGCCGCAGCCATGGTGGCCGACGAAGGCCCGCACGCCGCTGCCCACGGGGAACCGCAGGTCCGTCGACGTGATCGCGGGCTGGCTGGTGACGTTGTCGATCACGAGCGTCCTGTTCTTCGACTCGTTGTCGCGCTGCAGGAACAGGGCGTCGACCACGGCATAGGCCTCCGCGGCCGTCGCGTGCCTGGCTCCCGCCTGCAGGCACGACACCGTCGCGATCGTCGCGGCGATCAGAATCGAACGACCGAACCGATGCGCTCTCACCCTGGTGTCCCCCCCGCGCGGCCCCTGCGGCATGCCGAACACAGGCCGCATATCGGGAATGTTCGGCACGATCGGCACGATCGGATGAACTTTCCATAAGACGGGTCGTCACGGGCCGCCGTGCGGAGCACAGATCGCGCGGCACTGGGCTGTCGGGCGAGACTGGGCAGGCTGGAGCGACGGCGCAGGTTGTCGATTGACCGGGTGCGCAGGGGGGTGGTAGGGTCGCCCGCATGGCTTCTTCCCGAGAACCCTCGCGGCCCGACGGCCCAGCCCCAGATTCCGCCAGTCGCGCGGCGGCGACGCACTCCGAGGCGACGGTGATCTCGGCGCAGCCGCCGGTCGGGCCGCTTTCGATGGCCGAGATCGGCAGGGTGCTCGAGGGCCGCCGACTGGGGGCCTACCAGCTCGAGCGGTTCGTGGGGGGCGGTGGGATGGGGGCGGTGTTCCGCGCCCTCGACACCACTCTCGACCGCATCGTCGCCGTGAAGGTGCTGTCGCGGCAGCAGTCGGCCGACGAGGAGATGCTCCGTCGGTTTCGCAACGAAGCCCAGTCGGCCGCGCGACTCGACCACGAGAACATCGGCCGCGTCCACGCGGTGGGTTCGGAGGACGGGTGGCACTTCATCGTGTTCGAGTTCATCGAAGGCACGAATCTTCGCGACCTCGTGCGGGAGCAGGGGGCGTTCGACGTACCCCGCACGCTGAACGTGGCGATCCAGGTGGCGGACGCCCTCGAGCATGCCTCCGACCGCGAGGTGGTGCACCGCGACATCAAGCCGTCGAACATCATCATCACGCCAGCCGGGCGGGCCCGGCTGGTCGACATGGGACTCGCCCGCCTGCACCAGGTCGAGGCCGGCAACGACCTCACGGCGAGCGGCATGACGCTCGGCACGTTCGACTATATCTCCCCGGAGCAGGCCCGCGACCCGCGGTCGGCCGACGTGCGCAGCGACCTCTACTCGCTCGGCTGCACGATCTTCTTCACGCTCGCCGGCCGGCCCCCGTTCGCCGACGGCACGATGGTGCAGAAGCTCCTGCAGCACCAGCAGGAGCCGCCCCCGCCCATCGAGGCGCTCCGGCCCGACGTGCCCCCGCGGCTGGCCGCGGCGATCAGCCGGCTGATGGCCAAGGATCCCGCCGACCGCTACCAGCGGCCGGCCGACCTGATCGCCGACCTCCTCGGGATCGCGGAGCAGGAGGGGATCGACGTGTCCGCGTCGCGGTCGTCGACGGTGGCCGCCGTGGAGCCGGCCATCGTGGAGATCGCAGAGCGAGCGTCGCCGCTGCCGTGGATGCTGCCGGTGGCGGGGCTTGCGCTGACGGTGGGCTGGCTGTGGTGGACGTCGCCGGCGGCACGGCGGCCCCTCGAGCCGCCTCCTCCGGATGCCGTCGTCGACGAGCGTGCGGCGCCGAACGCCGTGCCGGACGCGCCCGCGCCGGCGGCGCCGTGGCGCGTGGTGGACGTGCCCTCGGGCGAGCGCGACACGTCGTCGCTCGCCGAGGCGGTGCGGCGTGCGTCCCCGGGAGAGATCATCGAACTGGCCTACGACGGCATCCGCGACGAGCCAGCGATCGCCAGCGCTGTCGCGGGGCTCACGGTTCGCGCCGCGGCAGGCAGCACGCCGGAGGTGCGATTCATCGCCACCGCGCCGGAGGACGGACCGGATGGATCGACGTCGGCCGCCTGGTCGGTCGCGGCGGGAACGCTGTCGATCGAACGGATCCAGATCGTGCTCGTGGCGAGCGGATTCACGGCCGACCAGGCGCTGTTTTCGCTCGGCGACGGGGCGATGTTGGCCTGCACCGACGCACGTCTGGAAATCAGGGCCGCCACCGACACCCAGGAGCCGCCGGTGGCGACGTCGGCCACGCTGATCCGCGCGGCCGGGGGCGCCGCCGATCGCCCGAGCCGCAGCGAAGTGCAATTCGGCCGCACGCTCGCCGTGGGGGTGGGTGACGTCCTGCACGTCTCGGGCGACCGTCAGGTCGGCGTGGTCTGGTCGGGCGGCCGCTGTGCCGTCGCCGGGGCGTTTCTCGTGGCCCAGGGGGGCACCCGACGCACCGCGCCCGGTCCGTCGGTGAGCCTGTCGCTGGCGGATGCCACCTTCGCCTGCCAGGGAGGCTTCGCCCGGCTGATCGATTCCCCGGCGCGGCCCGTGCTTCCGAGTCTGCGGGCCTTCGCCGACGCGTGCCGGTTTGCCCTCCCCGACGGGACGGCGCTCCTGGAGCAGACGGGCATCGAGCAACCGGACCGCTATCGCGATGCCGTCGACTGGCTCGACGGCGGCAGCCGCTACGAAGGCAGCGGGGTGTTTCGCAGGATCGACGGGGCTGCCGAGCGTGTGGAGGCCGACTATGCGTCGGCCGTTCCCCCATTGGCCCACACCACGAAGATCGACGACGACGTCGATGCGTGGTGGACCGGCGATCCCGATTCTTGACATGGGCCGCCATCACAGGGTCTAGTGAAGGGGCTCGGAACCGGCCTCGTGCCGGGCCTGGGCACGGATTCGACTCACATCCTGGGAGTGCATCGATGTTTGGACGCAGCCGATGGGCGGTGGTGCTGGGTGCAGGCGTGGCGCTGATGGTCGGGGCCTCGTCTCGGCCGGCCTTCGCGATCAAGGAGTTTTTCGACGAATTCAAGGCCGTCTACGTGAAACCCGACAGCAGCGATGCCAACGAGAAGGCTCTGGCTGCCGAGGTGGAGACCGCCAAGTGCAACGTCTGCCACGCCGGCAGCAGCAAGAAGGAGCGCAACGCCTACGGCAACGCGCTCGCGGAACTCCTCGACAAGAAGGAAGACAAGAAGGACACGGCGAAGATCCGTGGCGCCCTCGAGAAGGTCGCGGCCATGCCCAGTGGCGACGGGAAGCCGACGTTCGGTGAGTTGATCAAGCAGGGCAAGCTGCCCGGCGCCGCGAATTAGCGATTCTCGTTCCACGGAGGGATACCATGAGCAGACTGTCGAACCTGTCGATGGCGGTGCGGTTGGCGGTGTTTTCGGCCGGATTCGCCGGTGTGGCCGGCGTCGCCGAGGCGTGGCCGATTCGCGGACCGGTGGCCCGGGCCGAGCGACGCGTGTGGCGGGCGCAGATGGCGCTCGAGCGGGAGCTCACCCGACCGGTGGGCCGGGCCCGGGTGATCGAGGTGCCCGCGTATCCCGTGCTTCCGGGTGCCGTGCCCGCCGTCGGGTCCCGGGTGATCGTGCCTCCCGCGGTGCCTGCGCCGGCTGGACAGGCCGTTGTGCCGGCGCCTGTCCCGACACAGGCCGCGGTCCGTCCACCCGTGCCGCCGACGGCTGCGACGCCGCCGCAGGCGCCGACCGGGGTCGCGCGGACGGCCTTCGAGGCTCCGTTGCCCGAGCCGGTCGCCACGCCCACGCCCGCAGCGCTTCCCGCGCCCGCCGCGGATGGCACGGTGAGCGTGCTCGTGCGGCCCGAGGCTGCGCCGGCGGGGGCGCCGCCGGCTCAGGAGCGATCCGGCGAACCGCTGCTGTTTCCCGGGGCCGCTCAGCCCTGACAGGCGTCGAGCACGAGCCGGTCGAGTTCGGGAAGCGCGGCCAGGCGCGGTGCCACGTCGCTCGGGGCGAAGATCCGCACCCGCTTCACGAGATGGTCGAACTGCTCGTGGGCGAGGCTGCGCACCACGGGTGAGAGGTCGGCAAGCGGCCGCCACGAGGGTGCACCGTGGCCTGCCGCCGGCCGCTCGCGGACCTGGAGCCGAAACTCCACCTCGCGTTCCGCCGGCGGGGCGTCGATCAGGAGCGTGTGTGGGTCGATGGGCGAGCCTGTGCGTTGCGACAGGGCCTCGGCGAGCCGGCCGCCGATCTCGGCCGTGGCGGCGTACGACCGCCCGGCGAGGGCCCGATGGATGGCCGGCTGGTGGAGCGCGTCGAACGTGGCCACGCGCTTCACGAGCCGCCGCACGGGGCCGAACAGGCCGCTCGCGAGGTCGGCGGCGGGGGTGCCGCGTGTGGCGGCGAGCAGCCAGTCGGCGAAGGCGGGGTCGTCGAGCTGCGTGAGCCGCGCGGCCTCGATGGCGTCGCGCGCGACCCACACGCACCGCTGCAGCATCGCGGTCGCCGCCCGCACCGCGTGGTGCCAATACACCTCGCTGAACATCACGTAGCGGGCGAACACCATCAGCTCGGCCGCGGTGCGGCCCTTCTCCGTGATCGCCAGCGACGTTCCGGCGGCGTCGACGCACAGGCTGGCGAGCAGCCGCTCCTGGTCGAAGTGGCGGCCGTAGGGGACGCCGGCATGGAGGCTGTCGCGGGCGAGGTAGTCCATCTTGTCGACGTCGATCGGCCCGGAGAGCAGCGAGTGCAGGAGCCGCCCGCTCGGATCGGTGGCGGAGCCCTCGATGAGCGCCGCGACTCGGGCAGGGTCGAGCCGCCACTGGCGGCGGAGGACGTCGGCGGCCGGGTCGGCGGTCACGAGCCGCCGCACGAACGACTCGTGCTTGGGAAGCTCGGCCAGCCCCATGTCTTCGAGCGGATGGCAGTAGGCCCAGTGGCCGACGTCGTGGAGCAGCGCCGCCACGACGAAGGCGGCGGCGTCGGCTTCGTCGACGGTGGCGGCGAACGTGGCATCGTGCCGCAGCCGCGCAAGAAACTCGAGCGCCAGGCGAAACACCCCGAGCGAGTGCTCCAGCCGGGAGTGCGTGGCGCCGGGGTAGACGAGGGCCACGAGCCCGAGTTGGCTGATGCGGGCGAGCCGGCGGAGGACCGGCAGGTCGACCAGGGCCCGCACCCGCGGCGTCAGCGGCACCGTGACGTCGGGCGGGATGCGCAGGCCCTCGCCGCTCGAGTCGAGGGCGACGAGTTCGGGGAGCGCCGTGAATGGCATGTCAGATCGGCGTGAAGCCGGCGAGCCAGCGGAGGAGGGCGGTGACGAGCACGTAGAGCGAGAAGTGGGCGACCGCCGCCCCCCACTCGAAGTCGAGCGTGGCGAACGACGCGAGCCCGCCGAGGCCGAAGAAGATCGGCGCGACGTAGAGCCACTGCCACATCTCGGTGGTCATCTCGGCGGGCACGAGCGCCCTCACGCCCCACAAGGCCGCGTAGACGACGGCACAGATCGTCACGCGGATGAACAGTTCGCGGCCGCGATAGGGCTCGAGCTCGCGATTGCGGACGACGCGATAGCCGATCGCGGCGCAGGGGAATGCGAGCACGACGGCCGCCGTGGCCAGCGCCCAGGGGGGTGTCTTGCCGGGCCAGGCGGCGCCGGCGACGCCCGCGCCGACGAGGCAGCCGAGCGCGCCGATGCCCACGAGCGCGAACTGCAGGCGAGACACCGGCCGCTCCGTGCTCGTGATCGGCGCCGTGGGGATGCGGCCGGTGCCCTGCGAACTCGTGACCGGGGCCTCGGGCTCGTGGATCGTCACCGCCTGGGCGGCGGGCTTCGGAATCGTGATCGGTCGCTTGCACTTCGGGCAGGGGCCCGTGCGGCCGGCGAACTGGTCGCTGACGGTGAACCGGCTCTTGCAGCCCGGGCAAACGACCTGGATCGGCATGACACCACCCGAACAACCGAGACAACCGGGGCAATCCGACCCCGAGGCCGCCGGCGGACGCCGGGCGACCGCAGTGTCAGAGGCTGCCGCCGGTCCGTCAAGGTGCGCGGCCGCACGGTAGACTTTGGGCGGGGATCGCACGCCGCGGCGTGGATGCCCCACGGGAGCCGGTCGATGTCGGAGGAGAAGACGAGAATCGTGCCGCGTGCCGCCTCCACGGGGGGCGCCGCCACGATCACGTTCCAGTGTGGCAACGGGCACAAGATCAACGTGCCGGCGAAGCTCGCCGGCAAGCGGGGCACCTGTTCGAAGTGTGGCGTGGCGGTCGTGATCCCGATGGCGTCCGCCCCGTCCGAGCCGGCGCCGCCGGCCGCGGAGGCCGCTGCCCCGGAGGCGAGTCTACCGGAGCCGGTCACCGCCGCGGCCGAAGCCGTCGAGCCGGCTCCCGGGCCGGATGCGTTTGCCGGCCTGTTCGACGGCGCCGCGGCTCCGGAGCCGACGGCCGCCGACGAGATCGTGGTGGACATCACTGGTGGTGCCACGGAGGCGACGAGCGGCGGCAGCAGCGCGGTCGGTGACGTCGTGGCCGGATACGGCCCCGAAGAGTTCGCGGCGCCCGACGACACAACCGTGGCGGAAAATCCCACCGCCCAGCTCGTGGCCCGGCTCTGGCTCGAGCGGGCGCACGACGGCGTGGTGGAGATCCATCTCGCCGGCGGGGCCGCGCCGATCCTGCCGGAATGGTATGAGCCGCGCTGGTCGCGCGGCACGCACGGGCTGTTCGCCAGCCAGGCCGCCGACGGCACCGTGACGCTCACGGCCGTGGCCTGGGACTCCGTGCAGAAGATCGTCGTCCGCGGCGTGAAGGGACTGCCCGACGGAATGTTCGAGTAGCAGGGCTACTCGTTCTCGTCGAGGTCGCCCTCGGTGATCATCGTGAAGCCCTTGTTGCCGAGGGTTTCGAGGCCCATCTCGGTGTTGTCGACCATCAGGGCCACGGCCGGCCGGCCGCGCGGCCGCACCAGGATGGGGTAGGCCTGGATGATGTTCACCTCCGCCTGCAAGAGCGCGGTGCAGATCCGCAGGAGCGGCTGATCGCCGTCGGGCAGTTCCACGCCGATCAGGTCGCTCTCGATGAGCGCCAGGCCGGCCCGCTCGAGGATCTCGCGGCCCTGCTCAGGATGGCTGAGGAGAAACCGCACGAAGGCACACTCGCCCGAGTCGGTGATCGAGAGCGCGACGATCCGCACCCGCGAGCCGTCGAAGCGGCGCACCACCTCCAGCAGTTGGCCGACGCGGTTCTCGAGAAACACCGTGAACTGGCGGAGCGTGGGAAAGTTGCGGCCACGGGCCGTGGCGAACCCGACCGTTCCGCCTTCGTTCTCGTCGCCGATGCTCACCTGCGCGCCTCCGCACCACCACCCGGGCCGGCGATCGTGCCGCGGCCGCGGCTTTGCCTCCAGCCGCCTGCAAAGAATAGAGTCTCGGGCCTGCGGCGGTCAACGAAGGCCGGGTGTCCGCAGATCGAGGCAGACACGAGGAGCAGAGACATGGCGCTTGCCAGTCACGAAACCGCCATCCGGGTGCGCTACCAGGAAACCGACGGGCAGCGGCGGGTGCACCACGCGAATTTCCTCACCTACTTCGAGATCGGCCGGACCGAAATGCTCCGGTCGCGCGGTGCGACCTATCGGCAGTTCGAGGAGGCGGGACTGTTTCTCGTGGTCTCCGAGGCGTCCTGCTCCTACCGCGCCGCGGCGGAGTATGACGACCTGCTCGTCGTGCGGACCTTCGTCGAGAAGGTCGGAGGGGCGAGCATCGAGCATGCCTACGAGGTGATCCGCGACACGACGATCATCGCCAGCGGCCGGACCGTCGTCGTGTGCGTGGATCGCGAGGGTCGCGTGCGGCGGCTGCCGGAGTGGCTGCTCGCGTGACCGCGTGCCGCGCGGGGCGGTTGCCTCACTCGCCCAGCGGCACGAACACGAACCGCTGCTCGCCGCACATGAATTGGGCGGGGTGCGTGAGCTTCACGGGCCCGCTGATCCGCACCCAGAGCCCGTTGAGCCCCCGATTCTCGATCCGCCAGGCCCCGGCCGCCGCGTGCACTTCGGCGTGGCGCGGGCTGATGAAGGGATCGCCGATCTCGACGTCGCAGCCGCCGCCGGCGCGACCGATCGTCGTCAGCGGGCCCGAGCATGCATGCCGGGGGCCGTCGCCGGCGGGCGCGAGTTCCACGAGGGCGGGCTCCGTGCCGGCGGCAGCATCGAACCGCAGTTTCGAGGCCCCGAGCTGCAGGCACGACCCGTCGTGAAGCCTGGCCGCCATCACGCGCACGTAGGTGCCGCCGGCGCTGCCGGCGTCGCTGAGTAGCCAGGTTCCGCCGGGGCCGCACTCGAGCACGGCGTGCCGCGTCGACATCGAGATGTCGTGCGGGATCGTCACGTCGCCTTCGGTGCGGCCGATCTCGAGGCGGTCGGCCCGCAGGCGGATGGTCTCGCCATCCTCGTGGCCGTCGTCCACGACGTGCAGCAGGGCGAGCGGTCGACGAAGCAGCGGGCGGTATGGAAGCGCCTCCGGCACCGAGGGCGTTCGAGGGCGTTCGGCGCCGGCGCCCGGTTGCCTCCGCTGCGACTCGCCGTGGCGCAGCAATTGGGCCCAGCTGTCGAATGACTCGAGCAGCGTCGTCGCGGGCTCGTGGCGGCCGGCGTTGGATGGATCGGGGTGGTGCATGGCGTGATGGATCGGACGCCCCCTGCGGCGCCGGGCTTCCAGTGTATGGGCCTCCGCCATGCGGCCCAAGGAGCGTGGCGGCGAATCGTGGAGGACGGCCCGCCGCCGGCCGCCACAACCGTTACGACGCGCAGGGTCACTGGGGCGGACGGGCGAAGTGTCTGCCGCCGGCCATCGGCGGATCGTGCGTCGTGCCGCGGGCTCTTGATTCGGCGGAGGACGACGCCGAGGGTTGCCGCGTCGCGCAGGCACCGGCGCCGAGACCTGGGCCACGGACCTCCGGGCCGCCGCACCTCGTCCCACGGGAGTTTTGCCATGTACCTCGCCGCCGAAAAAGAACTCAGCCACCTCGGGGAGACCGCCGGCTGTGCCGACCACGACCACGACCTCGTGCACGAACTGAGCCGCCGGCTGGACTCGCTGTGGCGGTATGACCAATACATCGCCAACGCCGAATGGCGCGAGGAGCTGAAGCAGTTCTGGCGCGACGCGAAGGCCCAGGAGCAGCAGGCGATCTGCCGTCTCAAGGAGCTGATCATCCAGGAGGTGCGGAACGAGTGTTTCTGACTTTACGCCCGCCGGGCCATCCATGGCCCCGGCGGGCTTGCGCAGGCGGAGGGAAAGCCAAGGTTTCCCTCGCCTGCGATGGCTCGCCCTCCAGGCGAGCCTCGCGTAAGCCGAAGCAGGCCCGGAGGGATGCGCCGGCGCGAGAGGGAGCGCCATCCATGGCCCCCGCAGGCTTGCGCGGCTGCGGGGCAAGCCGAGGTTGCCACCGAGCCGCGGCGGCCGGCGTCCAGCCGGCCGTCGTGTAAGCCGAAGCAGGCCCGAAGGGATGCGTCGGCGCGAAAGCAGCCCATCCATGGCCCCTGCCGCTTACGGGAGGCGAGGGGTTGCCCCTGCCATTGAGCCGGCGTAGCTGACCAGCGCAGCCAGGATGGCGGAGCGCAGGCAGGTCCGAGCGAACGGAGCCCACGGATGGGCGCAGTGAGCGTCCGGCGAGATGGTACGGGGTAACCCTGAGCCGGGTTGCGACTTGAGACATGACAGGCTGAAGCCTGTCCTACGGGCCGGTCGATGACTCCCGGGGATCGTCCATGGGGATCGCGGTCTGCGCGGGGAAAGCAGCCCTTCCCGAGCGTACGATTTGCCCCGCCGGAAAAGTCGCCCCGACAGGCAGAGCCATGCCGAGCGAGAGTCGAGATACGCCGTGGATCGAACGGGCCGTGGCCAGCCCCGCCGTGAGGGCCGGCTATGTGAGCCTCATCGCGCATGTGGTCGTGTGCATCGTACTCGCGATCCTCGCTTTCGAGGCCCAGCGTTCACCGCCACCCAAGCCGCTTCACATCCGGTTTGATGAGTCCGAGGCCGTTGGCGATGAACATTTTGCCGACGTCGCCTTGGGCGATCCGATCGAGGAGTTCGCAGCCCCTGCCGCCGTGGAGCCTGCCGCTGAGGCCGCACCACCATCAGCCGACGACGTGCCGCTCGTCGCCGTGCAGAATCCGAGCGACGCGCCGCTCGCCCCTGCGGAGGAGCCGCCCATCCGCGACGACCCCGCCGGGCCGCCAGCCCGCGCCGTCTCGGTGCGCGTGGGCAGCGCGGCCCCTGCCGCTGCCCGGGCCGACCGCGCGGTGGCGAGCGGCACCGCGGCATTCGCGGCGCGGCGCGGTGCTGCCCGGGGCACCGCGGCGCTTGCCCGCGGCGGCTCGCCGGCGAGCGAGGCAGCCGTCGAGGCCGGCCTCGCCTGGCTCGCGCTCCATCAGGCTGTCGACGGCTCCTGGCAGTTCGACCTGTCCGGCTGCCGCTGCGACGGCGCGTGCCGCGATCCCGGCACGCTCACCGGCTCGACGGCGAGCACGGCGATCGCGCTCCTGCCCTTTCTTGGCGCAGGAAGCACGCACGTTGATGGCCCGTATCACGAGACCGTATCGCGCGGCATCTACTATCTCATCAGCCGGATGCAGCCCACTCCGCGTGGCGGCGACTTCTGCGAGGGCACGATGTACGGGCACGGCGTCACCACGCTCGCGCTCGCCGAGGCGCTCGGCATGACGGGCGACGAGATGCTCGTACCCTACGTCCGAGATGCGGTCAGGTTCACCGAAACAGCACAAGATCTTCACGGAGGCGGCTGGCGCTACCTGCCGGGGCAGGCCGGCGACATCACCGTGACGGCCTGGCAGATCGCGGCCCTCAAGAGCGCGATGCTCGCGGGCGTCGAGGTGCCCTCGCCCACGATCGAAGCGGCCCGGAGGTTCCTCGACCGCGTGCAGACGCAGGGCGGCGCCGCCTACGGCTACCGCACGCCGGCCGCGAAGCCCTGCACCTCGGCGATCGGCCTGCTCTGCCGCATGTACACCGGCTGGGGCAGCGGGCAGGAGGCGCTCACCCGCGGTGTCACGAACCTCGCCAAGCCAGGACCGCATCCCACGAACATCTATCAAAACTTCTATCTCGCGCAGGCTCTGCTCCAGCTCGACCATCCCGTCTGGCCGCGCTGGAACGCCAAGAACCGCGACCATCTGGTGGCCTGCCAGGCGCGATTCGGCCACGAGGCTGGCAGCTGGTTCTTCGCTGATCACGACACGGCACCGGGTGGGCGACTCGCCCACACCGCGCTTGCCGTGCTCACGCTCGAGGTCTACTACCGCCTGCTGCCGATCTACCGCGAAGAGGCCGTCGACCGGGGCTTTTGACGGCCGCCTCCGCCCGCGCTGCTACGATGAGGAGTGCGAGGGTAGCGCATGCGGCTGGCGACGTATTCCTGGCTCGTGGTGGTGGTGGCGATCGCCTGCGCGGCGATCACCTGGCTGGGGATTGCCGGCTGGATGGCGGCCGCCGTGGTGCTCGCGAGCCTGGCGGCCCACGTGGCGGGCAACGCGCTCGGCACGAAGATGCGCGAGGCGACCGATCTCGAGCTCTCCCGCCGGCCGCCGTCGAGGATGCAGGCCGTGGCCGTGCCCGCTCCGCGGCCCACGCACCTCGAGCGCTCGGGCAGCCTTGGCCGCCTCGTGCCCATCTCCGCGGCGATCGGCGCGGTGTGCGGCGCGGTGATCGGCACGTCGGCGCTCGTGGCGTTCACGACCTGCTCGTGGGCCGGCGCGGTGATCGGCGGATTCTCGTCGGCCGTGATCGGCGGGCTGTTCGGATTTCTCGGTGCCAGCTTCGTGGAAATTCTGCGCACGAGCCTCCGGGAGGCGATCGCCGCGGAACGCCGGGCGGCAGCCGCCGATCGGCGGCGCTGACCTGAACGCCGTTCGGGCGCCGTGCGGGCGGCGTGGCAGCCCCGGCGATGGCGTGGTACAACACGTCCACCGCGCGGCATGGCCCGTGCGGCCCACGACCAGAGGACGATTCGCATGGCAAAGCCCCATCGCGGCCTCAAGAAGGCCAACCACGGCGCCCGGCCCGCCAACAGCAAGGCCCGCAAGGCCAAGCGCAAGCACATCCGCACCTGACCTCCGCCGCCCGAGGAAGCACGGCCGTGGCCCCGCGCGATTTTCTCATCCACCCGAGCGAATACGACCTCAACCACGTCATCGCCGACATCCACGAGATTCGCCGCTGGAACAAGCAGCGGTTCGAGATGGAGCAACTCACGGCGATCGTCCACGAGGATCATGCCCGAGGCCTGTGCGTCGGCTACAAGGACGTCACCCGCGACGAATTCTGGGTGCGCGGGCACTTTCCGGCGATGCCGTTGATGCCCGGTGTACTCATGTGCGAAGCGGCGGCGCAGCTCTCCAGCTACTACACGCAGAAGCACAATCTCCTCGACGCCAAGGTGATCGGCTTCGGCGGCATGGAGGAGGTGCGATTCCGTGAGCCGGTGGTCCCGGGCGACCGGCTCGTGATCGCCGTCGAGCGTGTGCGGGTGCGTCCCAAGGCGATGATCGTGTGCCGCTTCCAGGGCGTGGTGCGCGAGAGCATCGTCGTCGATGGCGTGATCAAGGGCGTGCCACTGCCGGTTGATTTTCTGCTCGAGTCGTCCGGCGGGACCACGGCCCACTGATGCCGCGCCGGCCCCCGAAGAAGCCCGATCCCGCGCTCGACCTCTCGGCGCACCTCCTTGTGCTGGCTGATCTGCCAGTGCCCCTCGACCCAGCCACGCTCTTTCCCTCGCAGGCCCCGATCGAACTCGAGGTCGGCAGCGGCAAGGGCCTGTTCCTCGACACCGCCTCCGCAGCCCGCCCCGACCACAACTTTCTCGGCGCTGAGATCGCGCCAGGCTACGCCCGCCTCTGTGCCGCCCGCCTCGCCCGCCGCGCGGCCGCAAATGCCCGCATGCTCTCGGGCGATGCCACGTGGCTTGTCCGGGCGCTGCTGCCCGACGCCTGCCTTGCCGCCGTCCACGTCTACTTTCCCGACCCGTGGTGGAAGGCCCGGCACCGCAAGCGCCGCGTGCTCTCGGAGACATTCCTTCAACACGCCGGCCGCGTGCTCCCTTCCGGCGGCGAGCTCCACGTGTGGACCGACGTCGAGGAATACTTTTTGGAAACGCTCGACTTCACGCGGTCCACCGGCCTGTTCTCCGAGCCGGCTCCCGTCGATCCCCGCCCGGCCGAGCACGACCTCGACTACCACACCCACTTCGAGCGCCGCACCCGCCTCGCCGGCGCCCCCGTGTGGCGCGCCCTCTTCACGCGAAACGACCACCCCGCGGCTGTCACTCGCGTACCGTAGGACAGGCTTCAGCCTGTCTGGGTTCAATTCCGCAATGCTCGACTCGCCCAAGCCGGCGTCGGAGCCGGCGGTACGCTGCTCCATCGCCGAGGGCGATCGCTATTGCTGTCTTCACGGCAAGTCTCGACATCCTGTCGAACTTGCCTTGGCCGGCCTCCGCCGGCTGGTGTTGACCCGGCCCTCCGGGCCTTGCGCTGTGTGATAGCGCGCGTATCTGC
>JBJSZP010000022.1:0-11699 GCA_046090365.1 Planctomycetia bacterium | reverse complement strand
CCGGACGATCGCCGGCGGATATCGTGGACCGAGCGCGGGGGCCGCGCGTCGATCGTCTGCTGGCTCTTCTCGTCCGCCGTCGAGAAGGGCGTGCTCCTCCGCAGCCGCGTGCGGGCCGCGATCGGACCGGCCGACGGCGACACGGCCTGGGCGGAGGCGATCGCCGACGCATTCGCCGGTTCGCCGCCCGTGCTCTCGGCCTGATCACGGTCCGCGAGGCCGTTTTTTGGCGTTGGAGGGAAACGGCCGGGGGCGTTACATTGCCCCCATCTTTCCCGCATTCCCTTGCCACGGATCGGCTCGGGTGACCGTCGGCGCGCGTCGATGGCCCTGCGGCCGTGCCCGTGGCAGCCCCTCCGGGGCCACTCGGAAAGGCACCAGCCGTGGCAGATCTCGTGTTCGCGTTCGATGCGGCCCTCGACCGGCCGATTCCGGTGCCGAAGGGGGCGCCCGATGCGGTGGCGGAGGCCGTCGCCGAGGCGCCGTTCGCCGCGTTTCGTGCGGCCGTCGCGGCGGCGAGGCAGTCGCGGGCCGCGGCGCTCGTGCTGTTTGGCAGCACGCTCGACCCGGTGCGGGCGAGCCCGGCACAGGCCGCCGCGGTGCGCGGGCAGATCGAGGCGCTCGCCGCCGACGGCTGCCGCACCGTGTGGGTGGCCGACGAGCCGGCCGAGGTGGCTAATGTGGCCCGGGCCCTGGCGGAGCCGGCCGGCCTCGCGTTCGTCACGCCTGTGTCGCCGCTGCGGCTCGATCTGCGCGGGCTGTCGCTCGAGATCTGCTCGTCGCGCGGCCATGCGCATGCGGCCGGCCATCTGCCGCCGTCGTTCGCCTCCGCACACTCGTCGCTCCTGCCGGCCCAGCGGCGGATCGTGATCGGCTGGGACGATGCGTGGACGTCGCTCCACGGCGAGCCGACGGTGTCGCACGCGCTGCCGTCGCCGCTGCCGGTGGGGCCGTCGTGGGGTCCGCACGGCACGCTCTTCGTGTGGGGCTCGCGCCGCCTGCAGCCGGTGCCGCCGGGCGTGCACCAGGTGCCTCCGCTCCAGGCCCGCAGCGACCGCGAGCCCGCGGCGGGAGCGTGCGTGGTCGCCACGCTCACGCAGCCGTCGCCCGCCGGCGCGACGTTCGCCGCCCCGGGGCACGGGTTCGGCGATCCGCGGAGCGAGTGGGGAGGCGACTGGAAGGAGGTGCCCACGCACCACGTGGCCTGGCGCACGCTCTCGCTCACGTCGCTCTCCGGCGACGACGAGGAACTTGCGACCACGATCTGGTCGGCGCTCGAGGGGATGTCGATCGACGCCCGGGGGCCGGTGCAGATCGTGCGCTGCGCCGTCGACTGCGGCGGAAGCATCTCGCGGCGGGTGCACATCGCCGAGATCACGGCCGAGACGATGGGCCGCGTGCGCGACTTCGCCGATCCGGGCTCGATCCGGGCCTGGTGCCGCGAGCTCGAGGCCGACCGGCACGAGCCGCCCGACGTGCTCGTGCGCAACGCCTCCGCCGCGAAGGCGGGGGGCGCCGCGTCGTTCGCCGCGGGCGTGGCCGAGCTCGTGCTCGACCTGGAAACGAAGGAGGCCTCCGCGGTGCCGCGCGAGGCGGGGTGGCTGGCGCTTGAACTGCTGGAGTCGACATGATCATCGAACGCATCGACATCGACCGCTTCGGGGCGCTGGCCGACGTGACGATCGACGGCCTGAGTGCCGGCGTCGAGGTGCTCCATGGCACGAACGAGACGGGGAAGACGTCGCTCCTCGAATTCGTGCGCGGGGTGTTCTTCGGGTTCGGCAGCCTGTTCCGCCGCGGCGTGCTCGATCCGAACCGTCCCTGCGGCGGCCGCCTCGTGGCCCGCGCCGGCATCGACGCGCGCCGGATCGCCGTCGAGCGGCGGCACGAGGGCCCGCACCTCGACCGGCTCACCGCGGCCAGCTACGCCACGGAAGACAATCTTCCATTGGCCGACAGCCTGATGGTGCTCGATGCCGACGGCTCGTCGGCGACGCCGTTGTTTCTCCGCGACTTCATCGGCGAGGTCGACGAGCGCACGTTCACCGCCGTGATGGCATTCGGGCTCGACGAACTCCACGAACTCCGCACGCTCGACGCCGACGGCTGCGGCAGCCGGCTCTACGAACTCGCCAGCGGCCTCGACCGGTCGAAGGTGGCGCTCGTGCTCGCGAACCTGCGGTCGGCTGTCGAGCGGCTCGATTCGAGCGATCCCGAGGTGTCGCCGCTGGAGGCCTTGCGCCAGCGCCGCAGCGCCGCCCTCGCGCGGCTCGCGGCGATGAACGCGCCGGCCCTCGACGCCGGGGCGCTCGCGCTCGAGCTCGGCCGGCTCGACGCCGATCTCGCCGCCTGCGAGGCCCGCGCGGCGGCCGCCCGCGCGGCCGAGGAGAAGATCCGGGCGCTCCTGCCGCTCGCGCCGCTCCACGCGGAGCGGGCCCGCGCGGCGGCGGCGCTCGCCGAGCTCGAGGCCACGCCCGCCATCCACGCCGACTACGACGCCTGGGAGCTCGCATCGAAGAATCGCGACCACCTCGCCCGGCTGGCCCGCAAGCGCAAGCTGACCCGCAGCCGGATCGCCAAGGAGCTCGCGGCGCTCCCCGTCGACACCGTCGCCCGCAAGAAGCGGGCCTCGATCGTCGCGGTGTGCGACGAGCGGCCGCGGCTCGAACGGCTCGTGGCCGAGGTCTCGCGGGCGGAGTCGGCCGCGCGGCAGGCGGCCCGCAGGTTTGGCGAGGCGCTCGGCGCGGCCGGGCTCGTGCGGCTGATCGCGCCGGAGCGGTCCGCGGGGCTGTCGGCTGACGCGCTCGCCGAGTCGCCGCTGCCGGTCGGCCTCACGCACTCGTTCGGGTCGCTCAAGGCCCGCGGCCGCGACTACAAGGCGGCGCTCGCCGACGTGCGGGCGGCCGAGCGGCAGGTGGCCGAGATGCGCGGCGGCCTCGACACGACGAAGGGCTCGCTCGCTGCGGCCGGCTCCGGCCTGGGCGTGCCGATCGCCGCCGCGATCGAGGAGGCGAGCGGCCGCGTCGCCCTCTACCGCAACCGGCTGGCGGCGGGCGACCAGCTCGCCGAGCTCGACAAGGCGATCGCCCGCATCGACCGCGAGGTGGCGGCGAGCCGCGAGGCGCAGCTCCTGCCCGTGGGCTGGCTCATCGGCCTGGGCGCGGTGTTCGTGCTGGGCGCCGGGATGCTGCTCTCGGGCCTGCTCCTGCCGGCCGCGGTCACCGGGTCGCTCGCCTACGCGCTCGCCGCGCTCGGCCTCGCGGGAACCGGCCTGGCCTCCGTGGCCACCTGGTCGCTCGACCGCGCCGCTTCGAGCCGCTTCGAATCGGCCCGCCAGCAGCACGACATGGTGCGGAAGCAGCGGGGCGAGCTCGTGGCCCAGTGTGCGGCGCTCGACACCCGGATCGACGCGGTGCGGTCGGCCGCGGAACGCGTGCCCGGCGAGATCCACGCCTCGCTCGAGCGCCGGGCGGCGCTCGCCCAGGCCGAGGTCGACCGGCTCGAGGACCTCGCGGCCCGCGAAGGCTCGCTCCACCTGCTCGCCGACCGCGTGACCGTGGCCGAGCAGACGCTCGCGCAGGCGATCGAGCGGCGTGCCGCCGCCCGCAGCCGCTGGAAGCGGGCGCTCGTGCAGCGCGGGCTGCCCCCCACGCTCACCACGGCCGACGTGCGGGCGATCAGCCGCCACCGGCACGCGCTCGTGTCGCTCGACGACGAACGCCGGCGGGCGTCGGACGAGGCCCGGCTGCGTCGGGAGGATCTGGCCACGCTTGCCGCCCGGATCGAGGGCGTGATGGTGGAGTGCGACATGCTGCCGGAGGGCACGCCGCTCGAGCAGCTCGACGAACTGCGGGAGCGGCTCGACCGCGACGCCGCCGCGCACGTCATGCGGGGCCGGCTCGAGCGCAAGCTGATCAAGGCCCGCGAACGGCACCGGGCGGCGCTGCGGCGCGTGAAGCTCGCGGAGCGGCGGGTGCAGGAGATCATCGCCCGCTGGGGCGTGGCGACCGAAGCAGATTTTCTCCCGCTCGTCGATCGCCGTCCGCTCATCGACGAGGCCCGCCGCGTGAGCCAGGCTGCCGAGGCCGCCTGGCTCGACGCCCGCCGGCGCGTGCCGCACGCCGAGGAGTTCGCCGGCTGGTTCGCCACCGCAGGCAGCGTGTCGCTTGACGAGCGGCTGGCCGAGGCCCATGCCGCCGTGGTCGAGGCGGGCGAGGCGGCCGTGCGGGCGGGCGACCGGCGCCGCGCGGCGACCGCGCGGGTGGAGTCGGCGGCACGCGACCGCTCCACCGAGGGCGTGCAGCTCGAGATCGCCGAGATCGAACAGGACCTCGAGGGGCACCTCCACCGGCGGCGGCTGCTCGAGAAGGCGGCGTTCCTCCTCGAGGAGACGCGGGCGGCCTTCGCCCGCGACCACCAGCCGGCCGTGCTGCGCGAGGCGTCGCGCTGGCTCGCGCGGCTCACCGAGGGGCGGTATGTGTCGATCACCACGTCGATCGACGAGGCCCGGCTCGAAGTGCATGATGCCGACGGCGTGCTCTGGAGCCCCGACCGGCTCAGCCGCGGCACCCGCGAGCAGGTGTTTCTGGCCCTGCGGCTCGCGCTCGTGCGCGACCTCGAGCGCCACGGCGTGCACCTGCCGGTCGTGATCGACGACGCGCTCGTGAACTTCGACGACGCCCGCGCCCTCGCGGCGGCCCGCGTGCTCGTGGAGTTTGTGGGCGACGAGCCGGGCGAGCGGCAGATGCTCGTGCTCACCTGCCATGCCCACGTGGCGCGGATCTTCACCGAGGCGGGAGCCAACGTGCGGTCACTGAGCGACCCGACGACCGGCTGGCCCCGGCGGCAGGGCCTTCCGGAGCGCGAGGCGGCCCGCCCGCCGCGCGAGCGGAAGCGGTCGCGCAAGTCGGAGCGGCCCCGCGTCACAGCGCCCGAGCCGAGGCCCACGCCGCCGCCGGTGATCGTCGAGCCGCGCGACGAACCGGTTGCGGAGTCGACCTGGGAGGCCGAGGAGTTTTTCTTCGGCCGCGGCCCGCGCCGCGAGCCCCGCCGCCGCTCGTCGTAAAACTGGCTTCAGCCTGGCGCGTTACCGCGTGGCGTCACACGCGGAGCGCTGCTTCGCCGAGGTCGCGGATGTAGCGCTGGCGCATCTGCGCGAGGAGCATGCCCAGAAACACGTTGAGTCCCAGCGAGAGGAAGAGCGCGATCAGGCTCCCGATCAGCCAGCCCCACGGCTTCTCCGTCACGAGCGTCTTCGGCTCCGCTTCCACGAGCCGTGCCGACGACGGTGCGACCGCGGCCACGGGGGCCGCCCGCGGCCGCTTGGCGGCTTCCACGATCGACCGCTCCACCGCCGCCGGCCACGAATCGGCCACGTAGATCTTCACGCGGCGCACGTTGCGGGAGTCGGGGGGCACGTCGCTCGTGAACGTGTAGGGGTTCGCATTCCGCACGAGGTCGGGCTCGACCCGCACGAGGTATTCGCCGCTCCCTTCCTCCGTCGGCACGTAGGCCGTCTCGATGCCGGTCGCCAGGAGACCGGCGAGCAGGAATGCCATCTTGATGAACATGGGCGGAAACTCCTCGAAGCGGACGGATGAGTCAGGAGGATTTCACCCTGCCGGCGGGCGTTTGTGCAACTGCCGGCGGCGGGCTGCCGCCCACGCCCGCCAGAGGGGCCGTTCCGCGGGAGAAATGGTCGAGTTCGGTCTGGAGCATGGTGAGGGCCGCTTGGAGGAAGGCCACCGCGATCGGCCCCACGAAGATCCCGATCGGCCCCAGCGCCCCCACGCCCCCGAGCACGCTCAAGAGGGCGAGGAGGGGATGCAGCTTCGACTGCCCGTGCAGCACGATCGGCTTGATGATGTTGTCGATCGTGGAGACGACGCACAGCCCCCAGGCGGCGAGCCCGGCCGCCGTCCAGGTGTCCTTCACGAAGAACAGGAGGTAGAGGCTCGCCGTGCCCCACACCGCCGCCGCCCCGACGAAGGGCACGAGCGCCCCGAAGAATGTGAGCAGGGCGAGGAGGAACACGCCCTTGAGGCCGGCCACCGAGAATCCGATGCCGGCGAGCACGGCCTGCACGAGCGCCGCGAGCAGCGTCGACGACACCACCGCCCGGCTCACCTCCTCGAACTCCTCGAGCAGCTGCCACTGGTAGCGCGTGTCGAGGGGCACGAGCCGCGTCACGGCGGCGAGCATCCGTCGGCCGTCGGCGAGGAAGTAGAACAGGGCCACCGTCATCACGATCAGCCCGATCACGAGCTTCACGAGCACCACCGGCGTGCGGGCGGCGATCGGGCCGATCCACTCCTCCGCCAGTTTCCGCACCTCGCCGTTGACCGCCTCGGCGGTGAGGTGCAGGCCGGTGGCGTTGTTGAACGACTCCACGAGGCCGCCGAGCACGTTGGCGTCGAGCTTGAGGCCGTCGGGCGCCCGCAGCATCGCCACGGCCTCGCCGCCCGCCCGGGCCACGATCAGGAACAGCGGCACGAGCACGATCAGGAGCACGAACAGCGTCGTCAGCCCCGCGGCGACCCACTCGGGCGCCTGGAGGCGGTCGCGGAGCCAGCGGTGGAGCGGGCCGAAGATCACGACGAGCATCGCCGCCAGGAGCAGCGGCAGGAGGAAGCTCGACATCACGCGCAGCGACAGGAGCCCGAACACGGCGATCAGGCCGAGGATCACTCCGAGCGAGACGAGTCGTGTCATGGGGAACCCTGGCGGATGAGGTCGCGGCCGCGGGACGCCGGCTGCCGACCGAGGCCCCAGTGTACGCGGCGACCAACTCCCGCGCCAGCATGACATCCGGCCCACGTCGCGGGTATCCTCTCCGAGTGAGCCGGCCTCCAGGCGCCGGACTCGATCGCCCTCCCGCCTCCCCGCCGGCTCCCCATGCCCACTCCCGACGTGTCGCTGGTCGTGCCGGTGCGCGACGAGGCGGGCAACATCGGCCCGCTGATCGAGGAGATCCGGGCCGTGCTCGATGCCACGGGGCGGCGCTGGGAACTGTTCGTGGTCGACGACGGCTCGACCGACGCCTCGTGGGCGGAGATCGCGGCTGCGGCCGCGGCCGATCCGCGCGTCACGGGTGTGCGACAGCCTGCGGGCCGCGGCAAGTCGGCCGCCCTCGCCGCCGGCTTCAGCCGGTGCGCCGGGCGGTTCATCGCGATGCTCGACGGCGACGGCCAGGACAACCCCGCCGAGATCCCGGCCATGCTCGCGCGGCTCGAGGCCGAGGGTCGGCCCCGCGCGGACCTCGTCAACGGCTGGAAGACGCCGCGGCGGGATCCGTGGCACAAGACGCTCCCCTCCCGCGTGTTCAACGCCCTCGTCGGCGGCCTCACGGGCCTGCACCTCCACGACCACAACTGCGGGCTGAAGGTGTTTCGCCGCGAGGTGGCCGAGGCGCTTGTGCTCGACGAGGGGATGCACCGGTTCATCCCGGTGCTCGCGGCCGCCCAGGGATTCCGCGCCGTGGAGATGCCCGTGCACCATCGGCCGCGCCGGCACGGCCGGTCGAAGTACGGCGTGGCGCGGTTCTTCGCGGGGCTCGTCGACCTCGTGCGCGTGGCGGCGCGGGTTCGCGGGCAGGGGCTGCTCGCGGCGTCGGCCCGCCGGGAGATGTCGCGCGGCCGGCTGCGGCGGAGCGTGTTTCTGCTGTTCGCCGCCCTCGCCGCCGGGGCCGTGCTCGGCCGGATCGGCTCCGTGGCGAGCGTCGACAAGCTGGCCCTCGAGAAGCGGCTCGTGGCCGACGCGGTCGCCGCCGCCACCGCGGCCGGGCTGCCCGCCGATCCCGCCGCGATCCGCACGCGCATCGAGACGGAGAAGCGGCTCATGCGGCCGTTCCTCTCCGCCAACGACCGCAGCCGCTGGCTCACGATCCGGGCCCTCGTCGAGCGGGGCACGTTCGCGATCGAAGACCTCGTGACGGAGCCGGGCTGGGACACGATCGACGCGGTCGTGCACGCCGACGCCTCCGGCAGGAAGCATCTCTACTCGAGCAAGCCGCCGCTCCTGTCGGTGCTCGCGGCGGGGCCCTATTGGCTGCTCAGGGCCGCCACCGGCTGGACGCTCGGCGGCCATCCGTTCGAGGTCGGCCGTCTCCTGATGGTGCTCTACGGCCTGCTGCCTCTGCTCGTGACGATCGGCTACACGTTTCGGCTGATCGAGGCCACGGGCACGACCGACTGGGGCCGGCTGTGGTCGGCGGCGCTGATCTGCGGCGGCACGCTGCTCACCACGTTCGCCGTCGTGCTCACCAACCACGTGCCCGCCGCCGCCTGCACCGCCGCGAGCGCCTGGTATCTGCGGCGCATCCGCTGCGACGGCGCGCGGGCGTGGACGACGTTCGCGGCCGCCGGGGGCTCAGCCGCGCTCGCGGCGGCCTTCGAGCTCCCGGCCCTCGCCTGGTGCGCCGCCGTGCTCGCACTGCTCGCGGCCGCCGACGCCCGGAAGACGATCTTCGCGGCCCTGCCCGCCGCGGCCCTCGTCGCGGCCGCCGCGGTCGGCACCAACTGGCTCGCACACGGCACGCCCATGCCCGCCTACGCCCACCGGTCAGCCGGCGACAACTGGTATGACTATTCGTTCACGCTGCCCAACGGCAAGGTGCTCACGAGTTACTGGCGCAGCCCGCAGGGTGTGGACCGCGGCGAGGCATCGCCGGTCGCATACGCGTGGCACGTGCTCGTGGGCCACCACGGCATTTTCTCGCTCACGCCCGCGTGGCTCTTCGTCGTGCCCGGGCTCGTGGCGCTTTCGGCCCGCGGCCGCCGCGGCGGCTCCGGCGAGCGGCAGGTGGCGCTCGCGATCGCCGCGGTGTCGCTGGTGGTGCTCGTGTTTTACCTCACGCGGCCGCAGGCCGACCGCAACTACGGCGGCGTGGCGAGCGGGTTTCGCTGGGTGTTCTGGCTCGCGCCGCTGTGGGTGACGGCGGCCGTCCCGGCCGTCGACCGGCTTGCGGGCCACCGCGTCGGCCGGGGCATCGCGCTGGTCTTGCTCGCGCTCTCGGTTGCGTCGGTCGCCTACCCGACGTGGAATCCCTGGACGCATCCGTGGATCTGGCAGTGGCTGACGCACGCCGGCTGGCTGCCGCCGTCATGAGCCGCCGGCGTCCGCGATGGCCGGCCAGCCGCCGGGCAGGGGCGCCTCGACCCGAATGATCTCGCCCGTGTCGGGATCGGTGTAGGCGATCTGCCATGCGTGCAGCGCGATCGGCCGGCGGCGTGGGTCGGTTTCATCGGTCGCGCCCGCTCCATCGGGCCCGGCTGGTGCGCCGTAGAGCGCGTCGCCGACGATCGGCAGGCCGCGGGCGGCCGCCTGCACGCGCAGCTGGTGCATGCGGCCCGTGAGCGGCTCGAGCCGCACGCTCACGACCCCCGGCTCGACGCGGCCCAGGAATCGCACCCGCGTCTCGGCGGCCCGCGCGCCCGGGTCGTCGTGCGGCGCGATCCGCGCCCGCGGCTCGTTCGGGATCTTGGCGATGGAGTCGCGCCACACGGCCTCCTGCCCGACGTCGATCGCATCGGCTCCCGGCCCGGCGAGGAGCGCGAGGTAGGTCTTCCCGATCTCGCGCCGCTCGAACTGCCGCGAGAGCTTGCGGGCGGCCCGCGGCGTCACCGCGAGGAGCAGCACGCCCGACACGGCGCGGTCGATCCGGTGGGGCACGCCGAGATAGGCCCCGGCTGACAGCTGGCCGCGCAGCCAGGCCTCCGCGGAGGGCAGCCCCGGCGGCGCCTGGGTCGCGAGGCCCGCCGGCTTGGCGATGGCCACCACGCCCCCTCCGCTACGGAGCACGCAGGGCTCTTGGCGGGGATCCTTGTCCTGGGGGCCAAACCCCTCTTTCGCATGCATCATGGGTCGGATAGGGTGGTGGTGTTTCGCAGGGGCTCATCATGCCGATTCGGCTACTGATCGTCGACGATCACGAGATGGTCCGCCGGGGCATCGCCCAGATGGTCGCCTCCGCCGACGTGCAGGTGGTCGGCGAGGCCGCGAACGGCGAGACGGCCGTGGCGGCGGCCCGGCGGCACAAGCCCGACGTCGTGCTGCTCGACGTGCGCATGGGCGGCAAGGACGGGCTCGACGCCATCAAGCGGATCCGCTCGGCCGCCCCGAGCGCCCGCGTCGTGATGCTGTCGGCGTTCGACACCTCCACCTACGTGGCCCGGGCCGTCTCGGCCGGCGCCCACGACTACCTGCTCAAGACCGTGACCCGAAAGGAGCTGCTCGAGGCGATCGGGAGCGCCGCCAAGAACGCCGCGCCCGCCCGCTCGGGCGCGTTTCGCCGCATCGCCGGCGCCATGGCCAACCGGGACGCGTCCACCGCCTCCGACGTGCCGCTCACGCCCCGGGAGACGCAGGTGCTCCGCCAGGTGGCGCTCGGCCTCTCCAATCGCGAGATCGCCGACGCCCTCGACATCAGCGTCGAGACGGTGAAGGAGCACGTGCAAAACCTGCTGCGGAAGATCGCCCTCGAAGACCGCACCCAGGCCGCGGTGTGGGCCATCCGCCACGGGATCGCGTGAGCGGGCCGCTTCTCAAGACTCGAGCCGCTTGAGGGCCGCCAAGGCGGCGATCGCGCGGTCGGCCGTGCCGAAGTGGCCGACGAGCCGCTTCGCGGCCACGAGGTCTTCCACCGAGATCGGGCCGCGCCGTCCGGCGGGCTGCGGGCCCTTGACCACGGCGGCCGCGCCACGGCGCCGCCGCGGCTTGAAGCCCATCCGCTTGAGCACCATGCTCACCTGGGGCGACGACACCTCGATCCCCTGCTTCTTGAGCTGGGCGATGATCACGACCGGCCGGGGCTTCTCCCCCTTCTCCTTCATCGCGGCGGCAATCCGGCGGATCTCGGCGGACTTGTTCACGTCCTTGGCGGGCTTCTTGTCGACCATGAAAAACTCTGCTCCTGACGGTGCTGCGGGAATCCGAGTAACTCGCGTGTTATCTCAGTGTTACTAACAGCGGGATTAAACTATGCTTCACAGCGGTTTACAACCCCCTCCCAGTGGCCCCGCCCATCCCGATGCCCACGTTCGACTACTCGTTCACGGTGAACGCGCCGCTCGCGGCCGTGCAGGCCTTTCACGGCGACACGAGCGCCCTCAAGCGGCTCACGCCTCCTCCCACGATCGTGCAGCTCCAATCGATCGAGCCGCTCGCGGAAGGCTCCGTCTCGAAGTTCACGCTCTGGGTGGGCCCGCTGCCGCTCCATTGGACGGCGGTGCACCGCAACGTCTCCCCGCGCGGCTTCACCGACGTGCAGGCCTCGGGCCCGGCCGCCCGCTGGGAGCACACGCACACCTTCACGCCCCTCGACACCGCCACGACCCGCATCGACGAGCACATCGAGTTCGAGCACAAGCCCGGCTTCTGGGGCGTGGTAACGCGCCTCCTCTTCTCGCGGCCGAACCTCCTGCTCATGTTCACCTACCGCAAGCTCGCGACCCGCTGGCATCTGCGGCGTGCCCGGTGAGGCGTCGGTAAGTTGTACGCGCCGGCTTCGGGCTCCCCGTATCGGGATGTGGGATAGGCTTTAGCCCGTCACGCCCTGTTGGTCGCGCGCCGGCTTCGGGCTCCCCGTATCCCCTCGCCGGACGTTCACTGCGGCCCTCCAGGCCTCCGCTCACTCGACTCCGGCTGCGCTGCGCCATCCATGGCTGCGCTTGCCTGCATACGCCTGCTCCGGGACACGGGGA
>JBJSZP010000021.1:0-5659 GCA_046090365.1 Planctomycetia bacterium | reverse complement strand
TCAACTGGAAAGGGGAGGCGAGGGGTTGCCCCTACCATTGAGCCGGCGTGAGTCACCAGCGGAGCCATGGATGGCGCAGCGCCTGTGACTCCGAGCGAACGGAGCCCATGGATGGGCGCAGTGAGCGTCCGGCGAGGTGGTGGGGGCAATCCCGAGCCGGTGCCAACCTCGAGGCATGACAGGCTGAAGCCTATCCCACATGGAAACGGGCAGCCACGAGCCGGCGTGTGTATCGAGAGCCGGGCACGGAACGACCTGCGCTGCGATACTCGCGTCCATGCTGCTGCGTCGTTTGCTGCTCGCCGGGCTCCTCATCGTCGCCGTCGGGGCTTGGCTGGCCGCGCCCGTGCGGTGGCGGGTGGAGGGGCTGTCGATGGCGCCGGGGCTCATGCCCGGGGAGATCGCCGCGAGCGGCTGGTTTCCGTGGCTCGACCAGTGGCGGGCGCCGCGGCGATTCGAATGCTGGACGCTGGTCGAGCCCGATGGGGCCATGGCCGTGAAGCGGGTCTGGGCCCTGCCCGGCGAGGAGATCGCGATCGTCGACGGTGATCTCGCCGTGGATGGGGCCGTGGTGATCAAGCCGC
Organism: Planctomycetia bacterium; assembly: GCA_046090365.1. GTDB lineage: Bacteria > Planctomycetota > Planctomycetia > Pirellulales > UBA1268 > RGVT01. The sequence continues at coordinate 5,075 of JBJSZP010000021.1, read as the reverse complement.
CGGTGGTGCTCGCGGAACTGGCCCTGCCCGTGGCGGCCGCGATCCGGCGCGATGCCGAAACGATCGTGCGGGCGATGATCGAGCACCCGGTCTTCGACGACGTGCCGTTTGCACCCGATGAGCGGCGGCTCCTCGTGCCGGTGCACGATGTCGGGATCACGGCCATCGTCGGGGTCACGGCCTCGTCTGGACAGGCTCCGCCGCCGGTCGAGGTGCGGGTGGGCGTCCACCGGGCGCGGGTTCAACTGCCGATGGCTGGAAGGTTTTCGGTCGTGGCGGGCCGGCTCGATGGCCGCTTCGTGGCCGGGGCGTGGCCCGTCGACGACGGCATCGACGTGGCGGACGGGGCTGTGGTTCCACCCGGCGGCCCGGCGGCATGGACCCTCGAGCGGCCATGGATCGGATCCGGGCCGGTGGAGATGTGCGAGGTTGCGGTCGTTGGAGGAGGCGCGGCGGGGGACGGACGCGTGGAACGTGTGACCGCCTGGCGGGATATGCACGCTCTTTCTCCGGCGACCGGTACGACCCGGTGGGGGCTCGGGCCGGGCGAATGCTTCCTGCTCGGCGACTTCCCCGGGGGCAGCCGCGACTCGCGGCACTGGGGGCCGGTCGACGTCTCGCGGCTCAGGATTCGGCTCGCGAACGAGCGTTCGCGCTGAGCCACCAGTCTGGTGAGCCGCTCACCGGGCTGGTGAGAGGGCTGTTTTGGCCTTGAAAAAAAGGCATTTTCGGTTGCCGCCGGGCTCCGCGAGTCCTGTGGGCCCACCACCGTGGTGAGCGCGGAAAAATCGCGCGGCACGCACGCAAAAAATTTTTTTGTCGCGCAACGTGAGCCGCGATCACGAGTTGCGCCTCCGTCATCGAAGCCGTGAGCGGTTTGGCACGGCCCGTGCATTTCCTTTCTGCCGTCGCGAGGCAGCGAGCACATGAGTGCCGCGAGCCACGCGACGCCGACGCCCGCCGTGGCTCGGCTCGGTTTCAGAAGGAGGTGCAACATGATGATGGTCGCAGCCGCTGGCATCACGTCCGAAATTCTCGCCCCCGAGGCCACCACCCGCATGCTGCCGCGTACGACGCGGCGGACGGGCCTGCTCGAGTGCCTCGTGGTGACGGGCGACTCGTCCCGCCGGCGTCGCCTCGAAGCCGCCGCCGAACTGGCCGGGTGGCTCGAGTGTGCGGCTCCCGAAACCTCCGGTGAACTCCGCCAGGCGGTCGACCGCGACTTCCAGCTGGTGATCGTCGACGTCGCCTCGCCGCTCGGCGAGCGGGTGAACGACACGCTCGAGATCGCCGAGGAGATGGTCGCCCGGCCCGGCACGCTCGTCGTGGTCTGCGGGTCGGAAGACAACGTCGACGAGGAGCTGTGGGCCCGTCAGTTGGGGGCCTGGCTCTACCTGCCCGGCGTGTGCGACGGCGACAGCCTCACGAGCCTGTGCGTCGAGGCCCGCCGCCTGCGTGATTCGGCCCCCGCCTTCACCGGGAGCTGGTGAGCAGGACGCACCCTCACCAATGCATTCAGGATCCAAAGCCATGTCGATCGTGACCCACATCTCGCGTTTCAACTGCCTCGGCAGTTCGGCGGTTTTCGCGGTGATCGCCCTCGTGGCCACCGCGGCTGCCGGCGGCGGCACGCCCCGCGGCGACGACGCGGCTCAACAGAACACGGTTCATGAACTTTCTGGCTCGTGCCCCGACACCCCGTCGGTGCGATTCGATCTGCCCGCCCTGAAGGTCGCTTCTGCGGATGCGGTGTGCTTCAGCCGGGTTTTCAAGGGAGGTGCAAGATGATGATGGTTGCTGCAGTGGGCATCACCTCCGAAGTGCTTGCCCCCGAGGCTGCGACTGGCACGCTGCCGCGTTCGACGCGGCGGATGGGCCTGCTCGACTGCCTCGTCGTGACGGGCGACGCGTCCCGCCGGCGTCGCTTTGAAGCGGCGGCCGAGCTGGCCGGGTGGTTCGAGTGTGCGTCGCCCGAGACGTCCGGCGAACTTCGCCAGGCGATCGACCGCGACTTCCAGTTGGTGATCGTCGACGTCGCCTCGCCGCTCGGCGATCGCGTGACCGACACGCTCGAGATCGCCGAGGAGATGGCTGCCCGTCCGGGCACGCTGCTCGTGATCTGCGGGTCGGAAGACAACGTCGACGAGGAGCTGTGGGCCCGTCAGTTGGGCGCCTGGCTCTACCTGCCCGGTGTGTGTGATGGCGACAGCCTGACGAGCCTGTGCGTCGAGGCCCGCCGCCTGCGTGATTCGGCCCCGGCCTTCGCCGGCGGTTGGTGATTCGGTTCCCGGTGTTTTTCCCCACGTTTCATTCCCTGTTTCCCACGAAGGAGAAGCTCGCCATGTCCGCCCCGTTCCACGCCGACGACGTCGAACTCGACTACTCGTCGCTTCGCATCCGCGACCGCCGCTCGAGCGACCACGACTCGCGCCGCACGTCGCAGCCCCGCTACGCCCGTTCGCGGCGCGGCCCCTCGCAGGTCAACGGCATCCATCGCCGCCGCAACAAGCGGTTCGCCTGGTAGCCCCCGTCGTCGTCGAGTTTCCCGGATCTCCAACGAAGCGTTCTTTCCCTCGAGTCTTGCCATGTCCCGCACCCTTCCAACCCGAGTCAGCCGGCCGTCGCGGCTGCGGCTCCGCACGACATCGCGTCGCCTGCGGGGACCGCTCGCCCGGCACACACGGCGGCGGGTGGCACGGCGGGCACGGCGGCGACGCGTGTGGATGCACCACTTCGCCCCGGAGATGCAGGCGGGCTCGATCCGCCGGACAAGCACGACCCAGTTCTCGCACTCATCTGGCCGCGGGCCGGAGAGCAGTCACCACCACTTTTCGACTGCCTCCACGCCACGGGATCCGTCGGGGTCGCACCCGCCGGAGGCCACCTCGGCAGGAAGCATGGCGCTTCCGACCGCAATGAACTCCATCTCGAAAGCAGGATCCCAAACCATGTCGATGTTCAACAACACTTCTCGCTTCAACTGCCTCGGCAGTGCGGCGGCCTTCGCGGCGCTGGCCCTGATGGCCACCGCGGCGTTCGGCGGCACGTTGACCTACAACGACCCCGCTCTCACGGCGAGCCCGTACGTAAAGTTCACGAGCGTGTCTGAGGAGTGGTCCGACGTTCAGAACGGCAGCCCGGACGCTGTGCTCTCCCCGCCGCCTCCCGCAGTGTCGCTCTTTCCGAACGGCACAGGGATTCTGTTTAGCCCGGCAAATTTTCTGAAGGTTGAGACGTCGAGTACGAGCCGGTTTGACCTCAGGACCAAGGCCACCACGCTCCGCGTGAATGCTCAAGGACAGACACCGGGTGTCACCCCCGACGTGTTTGGATATGCTCTGAACGACGTGAATTTCACCATCGGCGGAGAACTGACGGTGTGGGCACCCCTGTCCAGTCCTCCACAGCCCTATAACTCGTATGCCCAGTCAAATGTCGCAGCGCCGTACGTACTCGTGCTGAAGCAGGTCAACTGGCAGAGCGTCGCGGAGCAGACGCAGCCTGGTTCGGTGCCCCTCACGCTGACGAACATCGGGACAGGCTCATCGACTGTTGGGAATTCGATCAGCGTGGAACAGTTCGGCCCCGGCTCAAAGGAGTATTATTCTTGGGCCGGTAACTTTTCGCTCTCACAGTCAGCGCTCAAGACATTGTTTGGAATCACTGATCCTGATAAATACGTGACTCAGGTCGAGATTTCGCTCAGCCCGAACATTTCGGTGGTCGGTGTGTACGGTGAGGGCTACGCGAAGGTCACGAATATCGGCGTGTCCAGCAACACGGTGGCGGTCGCCGTGCCCGAGCCGCCGACCGTGATCCTCGCGGGCCTCGGCGTCGCCGCCGCGGTCGGCCAGGGCTACCGCCGCCGCAAGTCGCAGCGGAATGCCCAGGCTGGTGCGGAGATGGTCGGTGACGAGACCGGTGTGATCGCCCTCACGGCTTGATCGCCCACGACAGGCGCCCTCGACCGAGGCCTCGTATCGGTCGCAATACAACCGTCCGCGTGGTGGTGGATGGAGTTCAGCGAACCGGGCCGCGAAAGCGGTCCGGTTTGTTTTTATAGCTGGGGAAACATCAGGTCGGCTTCGTGGAGCACGACCACGCTCTTCCTTCCGCGGACCAGCCGCTGGACGGCGTCGGGCGTCGCCGCGTAGCCAAACTCGAGATCCTCGACCACGGCTTCGTCGAGATTGGAGAGGAGCACGAGCCGGCGGTCTTCCAGGCTGCGGGCCAGGAACCGGGCCTCCACGGCGTCGGCCACGAGGGCCTGGTCGCCCGACCGCCGCGCCTCTCGCACGAGCGGCTCGAGCGGAGCGCCCTCGCGCCAGCGGGTGACGACCGGCCCCGGCGGCTCGGCGCAGCCGGCGACGACGCAGATCGTGCCGTCAGGCCGGGTGATCCGCGCGGCTGCCGCGGCGGCCCGGGCGATGCTGCCGAAGCCGGAGGACGTTCCCGACACCGAGCACACGGCGAGGTCGGCTGGTTTCGCGACGGCCGGCGCCCAGGCCGCGGCTGCGGCCCGCGCCTCGCGGGCGGCGGCGTCGGCCGTGCCGAAGGCCGCCGCGGCGAGCGAGCCCTCGCGGCCGGCCACGACCCGCAGGCACGCCGTCACGCCGAGCTGCCAGGTGACGGCCCGGAGATTGGCCCGCCAGCGGCGCAGCGCCCCGCGGCCCCGGCGGGCGAGGTCGAGATTCAACTCGCTCGCGCACTCTTCCCGGCCGAACGCCGGCCAGAGTTCGCCGCCGAGCGACCGGCCGCCGAGCCGGGCGTCGAACGACCATTCGCCCACCGTCACGACCACGTCGGCATCGACGAGCGTCCGCGCCATGTTCAGCGGGTGCCCCGCCTTGTCCGCCGCCAGATACGCCGTCTCCGCGACCGCCGCGGCATGAAACTCGGTCGCGGCATCGAGCCCGGCAGCCGTCGGGCCGGCGTGGAGGATCGAAATGGCATCTGCCGCGATGCCTGCGGCAGTCAGTTGGGCCCTCACCGCGGCCACCACGTGGCCGGCCTGGGGGAGGCCGCCCGTCACGGCGATCACGACGCGGTCGCCGGGCACGGCATGGGCCGCCAGC
>JBJSZP010000020.1:0-2261 GCA_046090365.1 Planctomycetia bacterium | reverse complement strand
AGGATGTCGGCCGCCATCAGCACGGGATACGTGAACAGGCCGGCGTCGGCCGGCAGCCCGCGGGTCTTCTTGTCTTTGTAGGCATGGCAGCGCTCGAGCAGTCCCATCGGGCAGACCGTCATCAGGAGCCAGGTGAGCTCGGTGACCTCGGGCACGTCGGACTGCACGAACAGCGTGGCCCGGGCCGGGTCGAGCCCGAGGGCCACGAGGTCGACGGCCGCGGCGTGCACGAGCGACCGCAGGCGGGCCGGGTCGCGCACGGTGGTGAGCGCGTGGAGGTCGGCGATGAAATAAAAGGCTTCGCCGGCCGTCTGCAGCTCGATGTATTGCCGGATCGCACCGAAATAGTTGCCCCAGTGGAAGCGGCCCGTGGGCTGGATGCCCGAGAGCACCCGCACCGGCTGCGGGGATTTTTGTGCTGCGGGCGTCGCGGGCTTGGCATCAGGCATGGGCGGGGCTCCCGGAGGCGGGCGGGCAGGCGGCTCGGGACGGCGTGACGAGCGTGCCGACCGCGTCGGCGAGCGACTTCACGCCGAGCTCGGCGAGCGCCGCCGGGAGGGCGTCGAGCAGCCGCATCGAAGCCACGGGTTCGGCGAAGTTGGCCGTGCCCACCTGCACCGCCGAGGCGCCGGTCACGAAAAACTCCATGCAGTCGTCGATCGTCATGATCCCGCCCACGCCGACGATCGGGATCTCGACGGCCTGCCGCACCTGGTGCACACAGCGGAGCGCGATCGGCTTGATGGCCGGCCCGCTCAGGCCCCCGATCACGTTGCCGAGCATGGGGCGGCGGCGGCGCCAGTCGACGGCCATGCCCTGGCAGGTGTTGATCACGGTGAGGGCGTCGGCGCCGCCGTCGCGGGCGCCCTTGGCCACGTTCGCGATGTCGGTGACGTTGGGCGTGAGCTTCGCGAGCACCGGCAGCCGCGTGGCCTCGCGCACGCCCGCCACCACCCGCCGGCAGGCCTCCGGATCGCTGCCGAGGTCGACGCCGTGGCTCACGTTGGGGCAGGAGATGTTGAGCTCGAGCGCAGCGATCCCCGCCACGCCGTCGAGCCGCCGGGCCAGTTCCACGAACTCCGCCTGGTTCGCCCCCGCGATGCTCACGATCACGGGCGCCCCGCAGCCCAGGAGCCACGGCAACAGCTTGACGAGAAACGAGTCGATGCCGTCGTTGTCGAGCCCGATCGAGTTGAGCAGGCCGGCGGCCGTCTCCACGGTGTGCCACGGCAAGTTGCCCTGCCGGGGCAGCGGCGTGATCGTCTTGGGCACGATCCCGCCGAGCCGGGAGAGGTCGACGAAGCCCACCATTTCCCGCCCGTAGCCAAACGTCCCGGAGGCGACCAGGATCGGGTTCGGCAGCCGCAGCCGGCCGAGCGACACCGACAGGTCGATCGCGGTCGCGGGGGGTGTCTGGGCGGTCGTGGGGGGAAGCGACATGGAGTGGAACCGGCTTCGGGCGGGCGACCGCCCGAGTGTAGTGGGTTTTGGGGCTGCCCCAAGGCGGCCCGAGCCCCGCCGGCCGTCGGCCGCTTCCGGCCGATTTTCCCCCGATTTTCCGGTCGTAGCGTTTGGGTGAAGTTTGCCGGTTGGAGAGCCGATACGAGAGGGTGGAATCCGGTGTCACAGGCAGGCCGCGGTGGTCGGCTGGTTGACATTAGTACTTGCCAGTCATAGGCTTCGGTCAAATTCCCCCACCGGGAAGGGCCGGAGCCGTGACCAAGAAAGACATCGTCCGGACCATCGCCGAACAGATCGATTTGCCCCAGCTTCGCACGAAGCAGCTCGTGCAGCGGACGTTCGATGCCCTGATCGACACGCTCGTCCGCGAGGGGCGGATCGAACTGCGGAATTTCGGGGTGTTCCAGATCAAGAAACGAGAGGCCCGCATGGCCCGGAACCCCCGCACGGGCGAAAAGGTTCCGGTCCACGCCAAGAGCGTCGTGACGTTCAAGCCCGGGAAGGAAATGGAGGCCAGGGTGCGGGAACTCGACCGTGCCGACGCCGAGCCGCCATCCCCCCCGTCGGGCGACACGCCGCACCCGGCCGCCGAATAGGTCGACCAGACTGGCACGTCTGGAGAAGTTGGACAACACAAGTCGGCATCGCATCGACGCCACGGATCGGCTACATGCGAGGCTGAAACACGGTGCCCACGGCACCGCGACGAGGTCATGGAGGACCGAGCGATGAGGAAGGCCGGCTGGATCCTGGTGGCGAGCGTCCTGCTCTCGACGGGCACGGGCTGCCTCATTCCGATC
>JBJSZP010000019.1:0-2711 GCA_046090365.1 Planctomycetia bacterium | reverse complement strand
TTCCATATTGATCCCGCCGCCGTGGAGGCGCTGCCGCAATTCAATCCGGTTGTATCCGCTTTCGGCGCGTTTTCCGCCACGCCGCAGGCGCAGGTGATCCTCTACAAACGCATCGGGAAAGTGGATACCGACCAGCCCCTGCTCGCAGTCGGGGAAACCAACGGCGTGAAAACGGGCGTCTTCCTCGCAGAAGGCTTGTGGAAATGGCGCTTGTTCGACTACCTGCAGCACCAAAACCCGAAGATCGGCTCGTTGAGCCCCGTGAGGGCCGCCAGCGGCGTGTTGCTCCGCAGCCGGCGGGCGCAGGAGATATCGCCGGTCGGGGCGTCGAAGTTGCCGAGCGCCGGATCGGGCATCGACCGCCGGCGGAACGTGTAGAGCGAGCGGCGGTAACGGTCGGGCCCCTTTGCCTCGGGCCAATCGATCACCACGTAGTTGAAGTCGAGCACGTTCTTCGGCACCGGGGGATAGACGCTCGGGCCGCCCACCTTCTCCGTGAGCAGGCCCGACACCGAGAGCACGAGATCGCGAACGACCTCCGCATCGGGGCGGAACCGCGGGCCGCGGGCGAGCAGGCGGTTGTTCGGATCCTTGGCGAGCGCCTCGGGCGAGGCGGCCGACGACCGCCGATACGTGTCGCTTGTCACGATCTGCCGGATCGCCTCCTTCTGGCTCCAGCCCTTCTCCATGAAATCCACGGCCAGCCAGTCGAGCAGGTCGCGGTGCTCGGGCACGGGGGCCCGGGTGCCGAAGTCATCGGGTGTTTCCACGAGGCCCTGGCCGAAGAGCGTCTGCCAGAGGCGGTTCACGGCCACGCGGGCCGAGAGCGGCGAACTGGGATCGACGAGCCACTTCGCGAAGGCCAGCCGCGGCGGGTCGGCCGAAGCCGTGAGCGCGTGGAGGCCGGCGGGCACGTGCGGCTGCACCTCGTGCTTGGGCTGGTTCCACGTGCCGCGATCGAGGAGGTGCGTGGGGCGACGCTGCGCCACCGACCGCGCGGCGGCGTGCATGACCGTCGTGGGAGCCTTTGGCGCCTTCGCCCAGGAGGCCGCGATCTTGTCGTTGAAGGGGCCAAGCTCGGGGATCGTCTTCCGCCACGCTGTGAAGATTGCCCCGCGGTCGGCCTCGGTGCGGTCGGCGGCGGGCTTCATGGCGGCGAGGAGCGCGGCATGGTCGAGCGGCACCGCGGCCGGCGCCGGAGCCTTCGTGAGGCTGAAGCGGCAGCAGCCGAGCATCGATTCCGGACTGTGCACCACCGCCCCGCTCGCCCAGCGGAGCGAGATCTGCAGCTTCGTGCCGGAGGGATAGTCGAGCGGCTTCTCGAACTGCACCACCGCCACCGACGGCTGATGCCGGAGCAACAGACCGCGGTCGGCCCGCCAGGCCGACTGCTCGTCGCCATCGATCATATTGGCCACCGGGCCGATCGACACGGTGGGCGGGGGACTGTCTTTCTTGGCGGGGTCTGCGGCCGGCTTGGCGGGATCGACGCCCGGCCGCGGCACCGTCGACTCGGGCTCCGAAAAGTCGGCCGTCGCGTTGACGAGCTTCACCTCTTCCCAGTCCTTTGCGTCGGGCTTCTTCACGTGCACCTTCATCTGGCCGATCGCCCACAGGCCGTCGCGGCCGGGCCCGTTCATGAACAGGTCGCCGTCGGTGAGCGCCTCGAGCTGCAGGCCAGTGGCCCCGGTGAGGTCGGGGGCGGCCTCGAAGAAGTGCTCGCGGTCACGGTGGCCGATCATCAGGATCGTGCCGTCGGCCCGCTGCACGGGGTGCGTGAGCAGGCTCGCGCTGTGCATCTCCTCCATCGTGATCGTCGTCCACGGCAGCACCTTGGCCGCCGCGTCGGCGGCGAAGGCGTCCATCTCGGCCTGCCACTGCGGCCGCATCCGCCGGATCTCCTCCTCGGCGGCGGCCACGTCGGCCCGGATCGCGGCGAGGGCCTGGAGCTGCTCGGGCGTGTAGACGTATGACCGGGCTTCGTAGGTGTCGTTCAGGAAGGCGAACAGGCCGTAATACTCGTCGTGCGTGATCGGGTCGAACTTGTGCGTGTGGCACTGGGCGCACTGCGTGGTGAGGCCGAGCACCGCCTTGCCGACGCAGTCGATGCGGTCGAACATCTCGGCCATCCGGAACTCCTCCGGGATGATCGCGCCCTCCTCGTTGAGCATGCTGTTGCGGAGGAAGCCCGTGGCCACGACCTGGTCTTGCGTGGCATTCGGGAGCAGGTCGCCGGCGATCTGCTCGACCACAAACTGGTCATAGGGCAGATCGCGGTTGAAGGCGGCGATCACCCAGTCGCGCCAGGCCCACATCTCGCGCGGCAGATCCTTCTCATACCCGTTGGAGTCGGAGTAGCGGGCGAGGTCGAGCCAGTGGCGGGCCCACTTCTCGCCGTAGCGGGGGCTCGCGAGCAGTTTCTCGACCGTCTTCTCATAGCCCTCGCGCTCGAAGGCGGCGATGTCGTCGGGCGAGGGCGGCAGGCCGACGAGGTCGAGATACAGCCGGCGGCAGAGCGTGGCCGCATCGGCCGGGGCCGCGGGCTCCATCTGCTTCGCGGCGAGCCGCTCGCCCACGAAGGCGTCGATCGGGTTCGCAGCCCCGGCAACGGCCGGCACGACGGCCTTCTTCGGCGGCACGAACGACCAGTGTGGATGGTAGCCGGCCCCGTCGGCGATCCAGGCCTCGAGCAGCGCCTTCTGGGCATCCGA
>JBJSZP010000018.1:0-3636 GCA_046090365.1 Planctomycetia bacterium | reverse complement strand
GCGCCGCGGGTGATCCTCGTGACGAGCGCCGTGGAGCACGAGGGCAAGACGACGTTCGCCGCGCAGCTGGCGGCGAGCCTCGCCCGCTCCGACAAGCGCACGCTGCTGCTCGACGGCGACCTGCGGCACCCCAACGTGCATCTGGCCCTCGAGCTCGAGCTCGGCAACGGCCTGGCGGAACTGCTCCGCGGAGAGATCGGGGCCGACGAGGCCGTGCAGCCCACGAGCATCGACGGCCTGTTCGCCGTCACCGGCGGCTCCTGCGACTACGCGGCCGTGACGGCGCTGTCGCGGCCGGAACTGGCCAAGCTCATCCGCGGCTACCGCGACTCGTTCGACCACGTCGTCATCGACGCGGGGCCGGTGCTCGCGTTCGCCGATTCCCTCCTTCTCGGGCAGCAGAGCGACGTGGCGATCGTGGCGTCGATGCGGGACACGAGCCGGGTGCCGCTGATCAACGCCGCCATCGACCGGCTGCGGTCGGTGGGAGTGCGGGTGTTGGGGCTCGTCGTCAACGGCTACTCCGACTCGCGCCCGCGGCGGCTGTATGAATCGCCCCTGCCTCGGTAGGGGAGCGGGCCCGTGGGGCCGTGAGGCACTTCGATGAAGGCACCATCGATCGCCAACATGTTGCCGGTGGCGCTGGCCGCCCTGCTCGTCGTGGGCGTGACGGCGCTCCAGGGCATGTGGACCGAGCGGTGGAGCGGCCGCAACGTCAAGGAGGAGCTCAAGCAGGCCGCGGAACTGCTCGAGAGCCGGTTTCCGAACCGGTTCGGCAACTGGGAGTTCGTGCAGGAAATGGCGAGTGACCCCGAGCAGCTCGAGCGGGCCGGGGCGGTGGGGCACATCTCGCGGCTGTTTGCCAATCGCGAAACCAAGGCGAGGGTGTCGGCCTTCATCGTCTGCGCCACGCCGCACGACGCCTCGGGGCACACGCCCGACCGCTGCTACCCCGGCGCCGGCTTCGAGATCGCCGAGGCGGAGCACCGCCAGAGCATCCCCCTCGAGGACGGCCGCACGGCGGAGACATTCACCGGCACCTTCCGCAAGACGGGCCAGACGCTGCGTGTGTTCTGGACGTACGGCGTCGACGGCCGCTGGATCGCCCCGCAGATCGCCCGCATCGAGTTGGCTGGCACCTCGGCCGTGTACAAGCTCTACGCGATCATCGACGAGACACGCCTGCCCGGGGGCGAGTCGACCCTCATCTGCACCGACTTCCTCTCGGCCCTGCTCCCCGAATTCGACGCGGCGATGTTCGGCAGCAAGGCGGGCGGCAACGCGGCGCCGTCCGAGGAGAAGGCTCCGGCCGGCACGGCGACGGACCCCGCGAAAACAAGCCTGTTTCGCCGCCGCGGCCCTGCCGGCGCGGGATTCACGAATCGGGGCTGACCCGGGCCTGCCGCTCGGGTATCGTTCCGTGGCGGCGGCCGTGAGGCCGCGGTTCAAGCCTCGGGAGTCTCAACCGTGTCGGTTTCCGCCAAGCGGGCCCTGATCACCGGCATCACCGGCCAGGACGGCTCGTATCTCGCCGAACTGCTGCTCGACAAGGGCTACGAGGTGCACGGGATCGTGCGCCGCTCGAGCACCTTCGGCACGCAGCGGATCGAGCACCTGTATCGCGACATCCACGAGGTCAACCGGCCGCTCGTGCTGCACCACGGCGACATGGCCGACGGCAACGGCCTGGCCCGCCTGATCCGCGAGATCCGGCCGACGGAAGTCTACAACCTCGCTGCCCAGAGCCACGTCCGCGTGAGTTTCGACCAGCCCGCCTACACCGCCGACGTGACGGCCGTGGGCACCCTGCGGCTGCTGGAAGCGATCCGCGATTTTCAGGACGCCGCGGGCTATCAGATCAGGTTCTACCAGGCTTCGAGTTCGGAGATGTACGGCAAGGTCGTCGAGACACCGCAGAAGGAGACGACGCCCTTCTATCCCCGCAGCCCCTACGGCGTGGCCAAGCTCTACGCCCACTGGATCACCGTCAATTACCGCGAGAGTTACGGCCTGCACGGCTCGTGCGGCATCCTGTTCAACCACGAAAGCCCGCGTCGCGGCGAGACGTTCGTCACCCGCAAGATCACCCGCGCGGCCACCCGGATCAAGCTCGGCCTGCAGAAGAAGCTGTATCTCGGCAACCTCGACGCCCTCCGCGACTGGGGCTTTGCCGGCGACTACGTCGAGGCGATGTGGATGATGCTCCAGCAGGAGGAGCCGGATGACTACGTGATCTCGACCGACGAGACCCACTCGGTGCGCGAGTTCTGCGAGAAGGTGTTCGGCCGGCTCGACATGGACTACCGTGATTTCGTGGAGATCGATCCGCGCTACTTCCGCCCGGCCGAGGTCGACCTGCTGCTCGGCTGCTCGCAGAAGGCGCGGAAAAAGCTGGGCTGGCAGCCCCGCGTGTCGTTCGACGAACTGGTGGCCATGATGGTGGACAGCGATCTCGAACTCGCCCGCAAGGAGCAGGTGCTCCTCGCGGCCGGCCACGACGCCGCCGTGCCCAACCGCTGAGTTCGCGCCGATGACCGATCTGGCAGGAAAACGGATCGTGGTCACCGGGGGCGCCGGCTTTCTGGGCCGGGCGGTCTGCCGCGTGCTCCGCGGCCGCGGCGTTCCGGAAGAGCGGATCTTCGTCCCGCGCCGCAAGGACTTCGACCTCACCGTGGAGGCGGACGTCGAGCGGCTCTACGACACGGCCCGCCCCGACGTGGTCATCCATCTGGCCGCCGAGGTCGGGGGCATCGGCGCTAACATGGCCCAGCCGGGCCGGTTCTTCTACGCCAACATGGCGATGGGTCTGCACCTCGTCGAGCATGCCCGTCGCCATGGCCTGGGAAAATTCGTCCACACGGGCACCGTATGTGCCTATCCAAAGTATTGCCCGATCCCGTTCCGCGAGGACGATCTCTGGAACGGCTATCCCGAGGAGACGAACGCCCCCTACGGCGTCGCCAAGAAGGCGATCTTCGTGATGCTCGACGGCTACCGCCGCCAATACGGCCTCGCGAGCGCCGTCGTCGTGCCGGTGAACCTCTACGGCCCCGGCGACAACTTCGACCCCGCCTCCAGCCACGTGATTCCGGCGCTGATCCGCAAGTGCGAGGAGGCTCGCCTGTCGGGCGCCTCCGAGGTGGTCTGCTGGGGCACGGGATCGGCCACCCGCGAATTTCTCTACGTCGACGACGCCGCCGAAGGCATCGTGAGGGCGGCCGAGACGATGGATGAGCCCGTCCCGATCAACCTCGGCGGCGGCGTCGAGATCGCGATTCGCGACCTTGTGACGAAGATCGCCGCGGCCTGCGGCTTCACGGGCCGTGTCGTGTGGGACTCTTCGAAGCCCGACGGCCAGCCCCGCCGCGCCCTCGACATCTCGCGGGCCCGCACGCTCCTCGGCTGGGAGCCCAAGCAAACCTTCGACGCCGGCCTCGCCGCCACCGTCGCCTGGTGGCGCAATCCCGCGTAAGGCAGGCTTCAGCCTGTCGCTGTCTTGGTTCACTCATGCGCGCCGGCTTCGGGCTCCCCGTATCCCGTCGCCGGACGTTCACTGCGGCCCTCCAGGCCTCCGTTCACTCGACTCCGGCTGCGCTGCGCCATCCATGGCTGCGCTTGCCTGCATACGCCTGCTCC
>JBJSZP010000017.1:0-25228 GCA_046090365.1 Planctomycetia bacterium | reverse complement strand
GCAACGCCGGCTATGGATCGTCCGTGCGGGCAGCGCTCGAGCGGCGGAGCGATCTCTTGCAGATCCACTACGCCTACGTGCTCCGCACCCTCCTTGACCTGCCGGGGTCGCCGATGTGGACCGCGGCGGATCGCGGGGCCTACTACGCGTGGTTCGCCCGGGCCCGGGAGTGGGCGGGCGGCAACAGCTTCCAAAAGTTCATCACCCGGATCGAGGACGAGAGCCTCGCGACCCTGACGGAGAACGAGCGGCTGGCCCTGGAGACGCTGGGCATCCGGCGGCCCTACGTGCCGCCGCCGCTGCCGAAGCCCGTGGGCCCCGGCCGTCAGTGGTCGGTCGCGACCGTCCTCGCCGCCGCGGAGGCCGGCCTGGGGCCCGGGATGCGCGACTTCGAAAAGGGCCGGCGGGCGTTCGCCGCCGCCCGCTGCGTGGTCTGTCACCGCTTCGACGGCGACGGCGGGGCGACGGGGCCCGATCTCACCCAGGCCGGTGGCCGGTTTCAGGTCAAGGATCTGGTCGAGGCCATCGTGGAGCCGAGCCGCGTCGTCTCGGATCAGTACAAGGCGAGCGTGGTGCAGACGGCAGACGGCCGGGTGATCACGGGGCGGGTCGTCGCCGAAGACGACGGCGCGATCACGATCGTCACCGACCCCGAGGACGCCACCACGTTCGCCCGTATCGCGCGGGCCGACATCGAGGCGATCACGCCGTCGGCCGCGTCGCTGATGCCCGCCGGGCTGCTCGACCAGCTGAACGAGGACGAGGTGCTCGACCTGCTCGCCTACGCCCTTTCCCGGGGCAACGCTCGGGATAAGCGGTTCAGGCGGTGAGCAGGGCTGAGGCCGCGGTTTGGGCGGCCCGGGCGGCCCGGCGTGGCCCGGCAAGCTGGGGTGAGTGCGTGGCTCGCGAGCGGCGTTGACCGGTTTTTCGCCCAGCCATAGATTTCGGCGGTCACCATTGGAAGTGCCCCCGCGATCGCCTGCGACGCGGACCCATCGGACGCCGCCCGTGCCCTCACAGTCCTCCCCACCGAGCGGTCGCGACGACCTCAAGGAGCGGGTGCGCGAGGCCGTCGACATCGTCGAACTGGTCGGGGCCTACATCTCCCTGCGTCGCTCGGGCAAGGGCTTCGCCGGGCTCTGCCCCTGGCACGATGACTCGCGGCCGAGCTTGCAGGTGAATCCGGAGCGGCAGACCTATCGCTGCTGGGTCTGCGACGTGGGGGGCGACGTGTTCAGCTTCCTGATGCGGATGGAACGGCTCGAGTTCCGCGAGGCCCTCGAACAGCTCGCCGACCGCGCGGGGATCGAACTGCCCCGTGGCCGCGGCGGCGTCTCGGGCGACGACCGCGCCGCCCTCTGGAAGACGCTCGACTGGGCGGCCGTCCGGTTCCGCGGCTGCCTCGCTTCGTCTCCGGAGGCTGCGGCGGCCCGCGAGTACCTCGCCGGCCGTGGGCTCACGGCCGAGACGCTCGAGCGGTTCGGCGTCGGCTTCGCGCCGGAGTCGTGGGATTGGCTACTGCGGCAGGCGGCCACGGCCGGGATTCCCGTCGCCCTCCTGGAGAAGAGCGGCCTGGCGGTGAAGCGGGACGATCGGCCGGGCCACTACGACCGCTTCCGGGGGCGGGTGATGTTTCCCATCCGCGATCCGCTGGGACGGGGCATCGCCTTCGGTGGCCGGATCCTGCCCGGATCACGGGTGGAGGCGGCCAAGTACGTGAACTCGCCGGAGACGCCGCTGTTCTCGAAGAGCGGCACGCTCTACGGGCTCGACACCGCCCGCGCGGCGATGGCGGCATCGGGACGGGCGGTCGTCGTGGAGGGCTACACCGACTGCCTGGCCGCCCGGCAGGTGGGCTGCGGCGACGTCGTGGCCGTCTTGGGCACCGCGCTCGGCGAGCGGCATGCGAAGCTCTTGCGGCGGTACGCCGATCGCGTGGTGCTCGTGCTCGACGGCGACGACGCGGGCCGGCGGCGGGCCAACGAGATCCTGGGGCTGCTCGTCGCGGAGCCGATCGACCTGCGGATCGCCCGGCTGCCGAGCGGCGTCGATCCCTGCGACTTCATCCTCTCCGAGGGGCGGGAGGCCTTCGAGCGGGTGATCGCCGAGGCGGTCGATCCCCTCGACTACCGGATGGACGAGGCGCTGGCCTCGCTCCCCTCCGACGCCGGCGACGACGCGGCGCTCGCGGCGGTGGAGAGCGTGCTCGATGCGCTGGCCGCGGCCGGGGGGAAGTCGTCGCTCGAGGCCGCGGAGCGGCGGCTCCGTGAGGACCGCGTGCTCGGCCGGCTCTCGCGGCGGTTCGGACTGTCCCGCGACGTGCTCCTGGGCCGCGTGCAGGAACTGCGCGGCCGCCGGCGGCCGGCCGCCGCTGAAGGGCCCGCCGAGCCGCGTTCCGCTCGGCCGCTGCCGAAACTTCCCGCCTGGGATCGGGAGGTGATCGAGGTGCTCGTGGGCGTCCCCGAGGGGGCGGGCCTGGTGGTCCGTCAGGTGGAGCCGGCCGATCTCGACAGCCACGAGGGTCGGGCCGTCGTCGAGGCGGCCCGCCGGCTCGAGGCGACCGGTCGCGACGTCGGCCTCGCGAGCCTGCTGCTCGAGATCACCGATCCCATGCTCCAGAGCCTGCTCGTGGCCATCGACGACGAGGCCGCGGCCCGGGGCGGCCTCGCCCCGCAAGAGCGGCTCGAGCACCTGGCCGAGGCGCTGCGGCGGCGGGCGGCGGGCCGCGTGGCCCGCGTCAGCGCCCGGGCGATCAAGTCATCCCGGCTCGATGCCGGATCGGAGGCAGAACTTTTGGAGCGGCTCGTCGCCCAGCGGCGGGTCGTTCAGGGCATTGCCGAACCCAAGGAGGGGTGAGGGTGTCCACCTCGTCGCTGCAATCGGTGCGGTCGGACGTGCGTCCGGCCATGCCGGGGGGCGGTGCGCGAGTGACGATGGTAAGGTGAAGGAGAACCTTGAGATGAACCGTCCGATGCAACCGTCCGAGAGCGTTCCCGCAGCGATCAGCCCGGCCGCCGATGGCGTGCCCCGCACCGGGGCAGGGGAGACCGACGCCGATCTCGCCCGCCTGATGGCGCTGGGCACCTCGCTCGGCTACCTGACCTTCGACCAGGTCAACGAGTACCTGCCCGACGAGGCGGTCGATCCCGAGAAGATCGACGCCCTGCTCGTGGCGCTCGAGGAGAAGGGCATCGAACTGGTCGACGCTCCGCCGGAGCCCGCCGCGGCCGAGCAGGCCGAGCCGGTGGCGGCGGCGGCCAAGCCCAAGCGCGACGAGGCGATCACCACGCCCCCGTCGAACGCGGCCAACGACCCGATCCGGATGTACCTCGCCCAGATGGCCGAGATCCCGCTCCTGACCCGCCGGGAGGAGATCTCGCTCGCCAAGCGGATCGAGGTCACCCGCAAGCGATTCCGCCGCGCCGTCCTCGGCTGCACCTACTCGCTGCAGACCACCGTCGACACGCTCCGCCGGGTCCACGAGGGGCATCTGCCGTTCGACCGCACGATCAAGGTGTCGCTCACCGAGCGGCTCACGAAGGAGCAGATCCAGGCGCGGATGCCGCACAACCTGTCCACGCTCGATCGTCTGCTCGCCGGCAGCCGCGAGTCGTTCCGGAAGCTGATCAGCCGCAGCACCACGCCCGAGGAGGCGCGGGCGGCCCGCGGCCGCTTCCGCCGCTATCGCGCCAAATCCCTGATCCTCGTCGAGGAGCTGTCGCTGCGCACCCGCCGGGTGCAGCCGCTCGTCAAGATCCTGCGGGGCATGTCGGCGCGGATGGATGCGCTCCAGCGGGAGCTCAGGGCGATGAAGGCCGGCGAGCGGTCCTGCGACGACCGGGCCGACATGCGGAAGGAGCTCCGCGACCTGATGCTGACGACGCTCGAGAGCCCCCGGTCGCTGCGGACCCGCGTGGGCATGCTCGACAAGCTCCGCGACGAGTACGAGGCCGCCAAGCGGAACCTCTCGGCGGCGAACCTCCGGCTCGTGGTGTCGATCGCCAAGAAGTACCGCAACCGCGGCCTGTCGTTCCTCGACCTGATCCAGGAGGGCAACACGGGGCTGATGCGGGCGGTGGACAAGTACGAGTACCGTCGCGGCTTCAAGTTCTCGACCTACGCCACCTGGTGGATCCGGCAGGCGATCACCCGGGCGATCGCCGATCAGGCCCGGACGATCCGGATCCCGGTCCACATGATCGACGTGCTCTCCAAGCTGCGGACGACGTCGAAGAAGCTCCTCCATGAGCTGGGCCGCGAGCCGAGCCCCGAGGAGGTGGCCGAGGTGGCCGGGGTGCCGGTCGAGGAGGCCCGCCGCGTGATCGAGATGGGCCGCCAGCCGATGAGCCTCGATCGGCCCGTGGGCGAGAGCGAGGACGCGAGCTTCAGCGAGTTCGTCGAAGACGTGGGGGTGGCCAGCCCCACCCAGTCGACGACGCATGGGCTGTTGCGCGACCGGATCGAGTCGCTCCTCAAGACGCTCACCTACCGCGAGCGGGAGATCATCCGCCTCCGCTACGGGCTCACCGACGGCTACACCTACACGCTCGAGGAGGTGGGCCGGATCTTCCGCGTGACCCGCGAGCGGGTGCGGCAGATCGAGGCCAAGGCCGTCAAGAAGCTCCAGCATCCCGTCCGGTCCCGGCAGCTGGAGCACTTCATGGAAGGCAGCCCCGGCTGACGGGGCGGTGGCCCCGCGCCACGGGTCTGGTACACTCTCCACGGGGCGGAACGACCGCCCCGTGGAGAGCACCATGACCGTCGCCATCGCCACCGGAACGCTGCGGACGCTGCACCGCATGCACCGTCAACTCGAAGACCTGCGGGGCCGCCTCGAGGCGGGGCCGCGGCGGGTGGCGGCGCTGGCTGCCGCCGTGCGGGCCGCCGAGGCCGGGCGCGACGCCGCCAAGGAGGAGGTCAAGCAGGCCCGCCTGTCGGCCGACCAGAAGCAGCTGCAGCTGCGGACGGCGGAGGCCAAGATCGCGGACCTCGAAGGCAAGCTCAACGCCTGCAAGACGAATCGCGAATACCAGCTGTTCCGCGACCAGATCGCCGCCGACCGGATGGCGACGAAGGTGCTCGAGGACGAGATCCTCGAGGCGCTCGAGCGGATCGACGCGCTCAAGCCGGCCGTGCCCGCGGCCGAGGCGGCCATCGGCGAGGCCCAGCGGCGGCTCGCCGAGGCGGAGACGCGGGTGCGCGGCGAGGCGGGCCAGCTCGAAGAGGAGGTCGCCCGGATCCGCGGCGAACTCGAGGCGGCGGAGCGGGAGCTCGCCGAGGACCTGCGCGAGAAATACGACCGCGTGGTGCGGCACAAGGGGGCCGACGGGATGGCTGCGGTCGACGGCCGCAGCTGCGGCGGCTGCCACCAGCAGATCACGACCAACCAGCTCTCGGAACTGCTGGGCGGCCGGATCGTGACCTGCCGCAGCTGCGGCAGGCTTCTCTACACGCCCGAGCAGGGCGCTTCGGCCTGAGGCCGGAACCACGGCCGGCCGTCGGGCGGGCCAGAGCACCTTTTTTGACGGAGTCCAGCATGTCCGACCGCATCCCCATGACCCGCGCCGGCTACGACAAGCTCAAGGCGGAGGTCGACGAGCTCGAGACGGTCGAGATGCCCAAGCTCGCCCAGCGCGTGGCCGCCGCCCGCAGCGAGGGGGATCTCAGCGAGAACGCCGAGTATCACGGGGCCCGCGAGAGCCAGGGCATGCTGCAGGCGAAGATCAACCTGCTCCGCGACAAGCTGGCCCGGGCGGTGATCGTGGAGCGGCCCACGGAGTCGACCGGGGAGGTCGTGTTCGGGGCGACGATCCGCGTCAAGGACCTGAAGTTCGGCGACGAAGAGGAGTATGTGCTCGTCGGCGCGGGTGAGGAGGACTTCGACGCCGGCCGGATCAACGTCGCGAGCCCGTTGGCCCAGGGCTTCCTCGGCCGCAAGGTGGGGGAGAAGGTCGAGATCGATGTGCCGGCCGGCAAGCTGAAGTACGAGATCCTCGAGGTCCGTCTGGACTAGCGCGGCCGCCACTGAGTCCCGCTCGCGAGTCTCTCGCTACGCGAGCGGCAAGGGGGCAACCCCGGCCCACCCTGATGGGCCCCGATCGACTGCGATCCGGAGCACTCCGCGGCGGCTACGCCACTCCCTCGAAGAGCGCGGAGCCGATCCGCACGATCGTGGCGCCCTCGAGGATCGCCGCCTCGTAGTCGCCGCTCATGCCCATCGAGAGCTCCGCGAGCGCCGCGGGGTCGGGCAGCGTCGCCGCGAGTTCGTCCCGCAGGAACCGCAGGCGGGCGAAGTCGCGGCGGGCGTCGGCTTGGGCGGCGTCTGGATGGCCCGCCATGCCCATCAGGCCGCAGAGCCTCACCCGCGGCGACGCGGCCGCCGCCCGCACGAGGGCCGGCACGTCGCCCCAGGCCGCGCCCGAGCGGCCCGGGTCGTCGGTCAGGTTCACCTCCACGAGCACCGGCAGGTGGTCGCCCGGCCGCTCACGGTCGGCGTCGGCCTCGATGGCCTCGAGCAGCCGCAGGCTGTCGAGCGACTGGAGCATCGCGAGCAAGGGCAGCGTGCGCCGCACCTTGTTCCGCTGCAGGTGGCCGATCAGGTGCCAGCGGGGGGCCGGCCGCGCCGTGGCGAGCGCCGCCGCCTTCGTCCAGATCGCCTGCGGCCGGCTCTCCGCCAGGTCCACGAGGCCCGCCTCCAGCACCAGCCGCGTGACGTCGGCCGCGACGTACTTGGTGACCGCGACGAGCCGCACCGTGGCCGGGTCGCGGCCGGCCCGGCTGCAGGCGGCCGCGATGCGGTCGCGGACCGCGGCGATGTTGTCGCGAATCCGCCGGCCGAGGTCGGTGTCGGGGTCGACTCGATCGGTCACTGGATCTCGAGCATCCGCTTGACGTCGCCGCGGGGCCTGATGCGACCGATCATGAAGTCGCAGGAGACGTTGCAGCCCAACAGCGTGCGGTTGCGGGGCGCGTCGAGCGCCCGGTAGACGAGCCACTGCTCGAGCCCCGACTGGACGCGGAAGCCCGCCGCCTGCCAGGTGGGCAGGTTGACGCGGGTGTCGGCCACCGTGAGCTGCCGCCAGGTGAGCGGACGTCCGATCCGAGCCGGCGTGCAGTCGAGCCACAGAGGCGCGTAGAGCCGCGGCCCCGCCGTCTCCTGCGCCAGGCTGAGTCCGTCGGCCGTCGCGTCGAACCGGCCGCCACGGCCCACCCGCCACTCCGGCAGCGCCAGCGGCAGGGCCAGCATCCGCATCGTGGTGTCGAACACCATCACCTCCCGCGTCTCGGCGGCCGGATCGGCGTCGAGCCCCGGGGCGAGGCGGAGCGTGGCCGAATACTGCAGGTGCGGGGCCGACGCCTGCCCGTTGACGGCGGGGCTCGTGAGCGGCGGCTGGCCGGGGGTGGTGACGGCATCGGCCAGGAGCACGATCCGCTCCTGCGGGAGCATCACCACCTGCCGCTCGAGCCGCCGGCCGCCCCCGAGTGGGGCGGCGAGTTCGATGAGCGACGCCCGCCGATCGGATTCCCAGCACTCGACCGTCCAGGGGCCCTCCGCGTCGAGGGGCGAGCCCGCCGCCGTGATGCTCCACTGCCACGGGCCGTCCACGAGCAGCCGGTCGCCCACCGCGATCTCGAGATGGGGCACGGCCTGGCGGTAGTCGATCAGCACCCGCAGGTCGTCGCTGCCCCACCCGCTCCGGAGGATCGCCACCGCCGCGGCGTCGTCGTGCAGGTCGCGGCGCAGAAGTTGCCCGCGGCCGGCGGAGCGGCTGTTCCGCAGGGCGGCGACGGTCCGACGCCGGCGGCCTCCGAGCGAGGCGAGCGCCTCGAGCAGCCCGGCGGTCGAGCGGCTCGGCATCAATCCGGCCGCGACGATCCGCCGCCCCCGGCGGCCGAGCAGCCGCGCCGCCACGGTGGCCGCCTCCCGCCAGCGGGTCTCGGCGGCGTCGTCCCAGGCAGGCTGGCCGGTCGCCAGAGCGACCTCGCGGAAGCCGGTCCAGCGGACGACCCGCTCCACCATCGCGCTGCCGCCGGCCACGTTCACCACCCCGCCGGGCGACACGAGCCGTGCGATCTCGCCGCTGACCGCTCCGCTGGCGCCGGGCTCCAGGCGACGGCAGGCCTCGATGTCGCGGAACAGGCGGGCGAGCGTGAGGACGAACCGGGCGGGGAGCGTGTCACCGTCGGCGATCAGCGGTTCGGCCGCGCGGGCCGCGCCGACGAGCCGCTCGAGCAGCCCGCCTGCGGAGCCGCCGGCCCGCCGCGCGCGGGCCATCCAGGCGAGCGCCCACGTGACGGCCTCGCACGTCAGCCAGCGATCCGCGGGAGCCGCCGTCGCCGCCTCGTCGAGGCACTCGGCGAGCGACCCTTCGATGAACTCGGCCCGCTGGGCGTCGCCGGCACCCTGCCGGACGAGTTCGGCGAGGCTGCGGAGCCGGTGTCGCGTCTCCAGCGAGGTCGCTTCATGGGCCGCCGCCGCGACCCGCCTGGCGGCGGTCGACCGCTTCACCCGCGGGGCGGGCGCGCCGCGGCAGCTCGTCGGGCGGGCAGCGGGAGCCCGATCATCGGTCGGCGGCGTGTCCTCCGCCACGGTCGGCGGCCGGTCGGGCTCGGCAGCGGCTCGGGGCTTCGCCGGTCGGGTCTTCGATGGCATGGGAGGGGGCGCTCCTGTCGTCTCGGGCGTGCGGAGGCGGTATGGTAGCGGAGCCAGTGACCTCCATCCACGAACCCCCGTTCCGCGAGGACGCCGTGCCGAGCACCTCTCCGAGCCGCGTCCCACGCGGCTGGCCCGCCATCGTGGCCGGCCTGCTCGGGCTCGCAATCGACCTCTGCCCGGCGGCCGTGAGCCGCGCCGCCGAGCCCGCAACCGCCGTGCCGGCCGAGCCAGGCGTCGCGGCCACCGTCGATCGCCATCCGGAGTTGCGGCGACTCTCGAAGACCGACGAGATCTGGCTCGACCCCGCCCGGAAGGAACTCGTCGTCGGCGGCACGATCGCCCTGGCCGAGGGCGTGATCGAGGTCTTCGCCTGCCCGCAGGGTTCCAAGGAACACGAGTCGATCGTCGCCACCCGCTGCCCGGCCAGGCTCGTGCATGCCGGCCTTCTGGCCCTCGGCCTCGAGCCGGGCAGCCCCGTCTCGTTCGATCCCCAGTATCGGCCTGCGACGGGGCCCAAGGTGTCGGTCCGCGTGCGCTGGAAGGATGCCGACGGGCGGCAGCAGGAGCGGCCGGCCCAGGAGTTGGTTCGCAACACGAAGACAGGCGGCGAGCTCGAGGCCGACTGGGTGTTCGCGGGCAGCGATTTCTGGAGCGACCCGGCCGACGGCACCGAGCACTACCAGGCGGACGGCGGCGACATGATCTGCGTCTCCAACTTCCCGACCGCGATGCTCGACGTGCCGATCGAGAGCAGCGAGTCGAATGCGGCGCTGCTGTTCGAGGCCTTCGCGGGGCGGGTGCCGCCGCGGGGCACCGACGTCGAGTTGATTCTCGCGCCGGCGGACTGACCCCCAGGAGTCCGGTCACGCCGTAACCGAATCACACGCCCAGGAGTCCGGTCACGCCGTGACCGGATCACACTGGACGTCCCCTCTTCGTGACGCCGGCTCGGGGTTGCCCGTGCCCCATCGCCGGACGCTCCCTTCGGGCGTCCTGCCCTCCGGTCGCTCCGTGCCAGCTCGCTTTCGACATCCTGCCTTCGCTCGCTGCCAAGGCCGGCTCCGGGGCACGGGCAACCCCTCGCGAGTCGTTCGATGCGCAGAGTGGATCGTCTGGGGACAGGCCCGGGAGCCGTCGGGGAAAAAAGTGGCCACGGGTCTCTTGACCCGTGGAATGCGCCTTCCGTCCCGTCACGTCTTCAGCGGGATGAAATCCCGCTGCCACCTTCGACCACGGCTGCGATCACTTCCCGGGCACGACCCGGCAGTGGGCCAGGATCTCGGGGGCCGTCGCCACGTAGCCCGTGTAGAAGGGGCCGAACTCGGCGTAGCGGGCGCTCGCCTCGTCGAAGCGCATCGTGTAGACGATCTCCTTGAGCCAGTCGGGCCGCCGGGCCCAGAGCGTCACGCCCCACTCCCAGTCGTCGAGGCCCACGGAGACGGTGATCAGCTGCGTCACCCGGCCGCCGAAGGTCATGCCCGACTTGGCGTGCTCCGCCATCAGCCGGCTTCGCTCCGAGAACGGGAGCGTGAACCAGTTTTCGCCCACCTTCCGCTTCTTGTTCATCGGGTAGAAGCACGCGTTGGGCCACGGCGGCAGCTCGGGCTCGAGGCGGGCCTGCCGCATGGCGGGCTCGCGGGCGGCGTAGCCCTGCACCTTGGCTTTGTAGGCGGGGAATCGCGCTCTTCCCCCTCGGCCACGAGCCGCTCGGCATACTGCTCGACGCTCGGCACATACTCGCTCACCTCCGTGAGGCTGACGAACGAGTAGGAGGGCTCGAGGGCGGCCCCCAGCGGCCCGGCGAGCAGCCGCTGGTGCACGGCGTCGACGGCCAGCGGCGAGGGATCCATGGCCATCACCGCGAAGTCGGCCTTGTGGCCGGGCACGATCCAGGCCTGGAGCCGGCGGGGAGCGGTCGGGCCCGCCGGGTCGAGGGCGGCGGTGAAGGCGCCGATGCCGGCCGCCCGCTCGGCGGCGGTCATGCGGCCCAGCCGCTCGTGGTCGAACCGGTAGAAGAGGTGACTGACGTGCCAGCCGGTCGACGGCTCGATGGCCGTCGCGATGCCGGCGGCGGGATCGCTGGTGTGCGGGCGGGACATGCTGCAACCGCGCTGCCGCGCGGGCTCGGGGGGCGGGATTGCCCGAGAGTTTACGCCGCGGGCCGGCGACGGCGAGCCGCCCCGTGTCCAAGCCGGGAGATTTCGCGGTAGGATGCAGGCGTGGGGCGTCGGCACGGCGACGTCGGCCGCATTCCGTTCACACCAGGGGTGACTCTCGCGATGGGACAGGCAATCGTCGACCCGGCGGAGCTGCGGCGCTTCGCCGGCAACCTGAGGAAGTTCAGCGAGGAGGTGCTCGCCCACATGCAGATGGTGCACCGCCAGCTCGCCCAACTGGGCTCCACCTGGCGCGACCAGGAGCAGCAGAAGTTCGCCGCGGAGTTCGAGGCTCAGCTGACCACCTTCAAGCGGTTCGCCGAGTCGACCGGCGAGTACGTGCCGTACCTGATCCGCAAGGCGGAGCGGGTCGAGGAATACCTCCAGCAGCGGTGACCGCGGGCGGCCGCCAACGGTCGGGAGAGCACCAGCCATGTCGCAGCAGGCCGACGTCAAGTCGATCGACACCCTCGCCTTCGTGCGGAGCGCCTTCGCGGCCTTCGCCCACGAGACGGGGCAGGCCCTCGCGGAGATCGAGATCCAGGGGCAGCGGGCGGTCGAATACATCTGCGTCGATCGGGCGGCCTACTGGAAGGCCGAGATCCGGCGGACGAGCGACCTCGTGAACAAGGCGATCAAGGACCTCGAGCACTGCCGCACCTTCAAGAAGGTGGGCGACAACACGCCCTCCTGCATCGAGGAGAAGAAGGCGCTCGAAAAGGCCCGCCAGAAGCTGGCCCGGGCGGAGCAGAAGGCGGAGGCGGTGCGGCGGTGGACGCCCATCGTCCAGCAGCAGTTCCGGGAGACCTGCGTGCGGCTGGTGCGGTTCCGCGACGTGATCGACGTCGACTGCCCCCGCGCGATGGCCGAACTCGAGCGACTGCTCAAGGCCCTCGACGCCTACCGGCAGGTCACCTCTCCCGCCGGCGGCGAGGGTGAGTCCGGCGGTGCAGCCGCCGGGCCGAGCGTCACGCGGCAACTCGACGAGCCGGCCGCCACCATGCCTGCGGCCGCCGCTGACGAGGCCGGGCGGGGAGGCGACGCATGAGGGTCGGCGATCTCTCGAGCGGCGCGTCGAAGCTGGCCAACGCGGTCAAGCAGATGAATCTCAAGTGGGAGTCGGCCACCGACACGTGGCACGACGCCCGCGCCAAGGCCTTCCACGAGGATCATGTCGAGCCGCTCCTGCCCGCCGTGAAGGAGACGCTCGATGCCCTCGGCCGGCTGGCCGAGGTGATCGACCGCGCCGCCCGCGAGGTGGGCGATTCCGACGGCTACTGATCCATCGTCCGAGCCGGCCCCGAGGATAGACGTGAGCACGAACGCCCCCCCGCTGCCCCCGCCCGACGCCGCCGAGCCGGCGGCCGAGAGAAACGCCGCTTCCGCCTATCATCCGGCGGTGCTCCGGGAGCAACTGGCGATCCTGCGACGCGAGTCGGCCGCGCGGGCGAAGGCCGAAAACGAGATCGTGGCCGAGCACGAGGCGGCGACGGCCCAGGCCACGTCGGCCGCCGACAAGGCCCTCGCCGCCACCCGGCAGAAGCACACGGCCGAGATCGAGGCGGCCCGGCGGGAGCATGCCGCGGTCGTCCAGAAGGCCGACGCCTTCGAGGCCGCCGAGCTGAAGAAGCTCGACGAGGCGCGGCGGACCCGGGCCAAGTCGATCGAGACCGGCGCCACCGCCAAGCTCACGGAACTCAAGGAGATCGCAGGCTTCGACGCGATGCAGGCCGCGGAGACCGGCAAGGACCGGCTCAAGCAGCCGCTCGTCGTCTTCGCCAAGGCCGACAAGGAGATCGGCCGGAGCCTCGGGCAGCTCGACGAGGCGCTGGCGGCGGCCGGTCGGCTGCTCGCCAAACGGGGCGCGGCCATTCCCGCCGGGGAGCCGGGTGAGACTGCCGACGCAGGCGAGGCCGGCGATCCCGTCGCCGCCCTGGTCGCCGCCGCCCAGGCGGCGCAGGATCAGCTCAAGGCCTTGGGCGAACTTCCCCTGGTCAAGCAGGCCTTCTCGGGCGGGCTGCAGGGCGGGCTCGTCGCGGGGCCGATCGTCCTCGGGGCGGCGCTCGCGGCCGGGTTGTTCTTCGGCCTGCCGCTGGCTCCGCCCTTGAACATGGCGGTGCCGGGGGCGCTCGCCGCCCTCGTGATGGGCGGCGGCATCGGTGGCGGCCTGTGGTTCCTGGGCCGCAAGCGGGCTGCGGCCCGCGGAGAGCTCGCCACGCGTCACGAGCAGCTTGCGGCGACCGTGGCGGCGGCCAAGCGGCTCGAGAAGCCCGCCCGCGAGCGGATCGCGGCTCGGCGCGACGAGCAATCGCAGAAGCTCAAGGAAGCCTTCAAGAAGGAGGCCGAGGCCCGCGAGGCGAAGCTCGAGGCCGATCTCGCCCAGGTCACCGGCAAGCGGGATGCGGCCCTGGCCGAACTCGAGGCCAAGTACAAGGAGGGCTGCGACAAGCTCGCCGCCAAGGTGGCCGAGCACAAGGAGGCGGCCGAGCGGAAGTATCCGCCCAGGATCGCGGCGCTCGAGCAGGCGCTCGGCGAGGACGTGGCGCGGCTGGAGCGGGAGCGGGACGAGCGGCTGGCCGCCGCCGACGCCCGGCGCGACGAGCGGTGGGCCGCGATGACCGGCCGCTGGCGGGAGGCCCGGGAGGCCACGGCGGCCGTCTCCGACGAGGCCAACCGGCTCGATGCCGCCGCCTTCCGCCCTTGGGATCAGCTGGCCGACGAGTCCACGCCGCTGCCCGTCGAGCCCCCGCCGGGGCTCCGGTTCGGCCGCCTCGATCTCACGCTCGAGCGGGTGCCCGGGGGCGTGTCGAACCGGCCCGAGCTCAACGCCTTCGGGCCCGTCGCGTGGACGCAGCCCGCCACCGTGCCCTGGCCCGTGGCGGCCTCGCTCGTGATCCGCACGAGCGCCGAGCAGAAGGAGACCTCGTCGGCCGCGATCCAGGCGGTGATGCTCCGGATCGCCACGGGCATCCCCGCCGGGCAGAGCCGGTTCACGATCATCGACCCGCTCGGCCTCGGCAAGCAGTTCGCCGGCTTCATGCACCTGGCCGATCACGACGAGCTGCTCGTCACCAGCCGCATCTGGACGGAGCCCCAGCTCATCGAGGAGAAGCTCGCCGACATTACCGAGCAGATGGAGGTGGTGATCCAGAAATACCTGCGGAACGAATACGCCTCGATCGGCGACTACAACGCCGACGCGGAGGTGCCCGAGCCCTACCGCTTCGTCGTGGTGGCCAACTTTCCGGCCAACTTCACCGAGACGAGCGCCCGCAGGCTGGCGAGCATCGCCGCCTCCGGGGCCCGCTGCGGCGTGTACGTGATCGTCTCCGTCGACCCTTCGCAGCAGATGCCGGCCGGCTTCAGCCTCGTGGAGCTCGAACAGCACGCCACCGTGCTGACGCTCGACGAAGGGGAGTTCACCTGGGCCGATCCGGAGTTTTCCCGCTGGCCGCTGACCATCGAGCAGGCGCCGCCCGACGACGTCTTCACCACGATCATCCAGCGGGTGGGCCGGGCCGCGAAGGCGGCCAAGCGGGTGATCGTGCCCTTCGACCGCGTGGCGCCCAGGCACGACGACTGGTGGCATGGCAGCACCGCCGACGAGGTGCTCGCCCCGCTCGGCCCCGCCGGCGCGAAGAAGCTCCAGTATCTCAAGCTCGGCAAGGGCACGAGCCAGCACGTGCTGATCGCCGGCAAGACGGGCTCCGGCAAGTCGACGCTGATGCACGCCATGATCACGAGCCTGGCGCTGCAGTACAGTCCCAACGAGATCCAGTTCTATCTCATCGACTTCAAGAAGGGCGTCGAGTTCAAGCTCTACGACCATTACGCGCTGCCGCATGCCCGCGTGATCGCCATCGAGAGCGAGCGGGAGTTCGGCCTGTCCGTGATGGAGCAGCTCGACCGGGAGCTGAAGCGGCGTGGCGACCTGTTCCGGGAGCTCTCCGTGCAGAACGTGGCGGGCTTCCGGCAGACGGGCCATCCCGACCCGATGCCGCGGATCCTGCTCCTGATCGACGAGTTCCAGGAGATCTTCGTCGAGGACGACAAGATCGCCCAGGACGCCGCCCTGATCCTCGACCGGCTCGTCCGCCAGGGCCGAGCCTTCGGCATCCACGTGCTGCTCGGCTCGCAGACGCTCGGCGGCTCCTACAGCCTGCCGCGGGCGACGATGGGGCAGATGGCCGTCCGCATCGCGCTGCAGTGCAATGAGGCCGACTCGAGCCTGATCCTCTCCGAAGACAACACCGCGGCCCGCCTGCTCACGCGTCCCGGCGAGGCGATCTACAACGACGCCAACGGCATGGTGGCGGGCAACAATCCGTTCCAGGTGGTGTTTCTCAACGACGAGCGCCGCGAGCGTTACCTCGGCGCCCTCCGGGCCCTCGCCGACCGGCGCACCGACATCCCCGCCCTGCCCCGGCTCGTGTTCGACGGCAACGAGGCGGCCGAGCCGGCGGGCAATCCGCTCCTCAAGGAGCTCCTCGACTCCAACACGGTCCACGGCCGCGACCTCACCGCGCCCCTGGCCTGGCTCGGCGACGCGATCGCGATCAAGGATCCCACCGCCGCGATCTTCCGCCGCCAGGGCGGCGCCAACATGCTCGTCGTCGGCCAGCGCGAGGATCTCGGCACGGCCATCCTGGCGATGTCGATGGTGAGCCTGGCGGTGGGCCACGATCCCCACCCCGGCGGGGCGACGGGCCGCCCGGGCCGCTTCGTCCTCTTCGAGCCGGCGATCGCCGAGGAAAATCCCGAGATCCTCCTCTCGAAGCTCGTCGGCAGCCTGCCGCACGAGACCGAGGTGGTGGGCCGGCTCGGCGTGCCCGACGCCATGGACCGGCTGGCCGCCGAGGTCCGCCGCCGCGTCGACAACCAGGTGCTCGACGGCGAGGCCGTGTTCGTGATCATCCGCGACCTGGCCCGGTTCCGCGAGCTCCGCAAGGCCGACGACGGCTTCGGCTTCTCGTTCGGCTCCGAGAAAAAGGTCGGCCCGTCGCAGCACTTCCTCGATATCCTCCGCGACGGCCCCACCGTGGGCATCCACACGATCCTGTGGTGCGACTCGCTCACGAACCTGATGCGCACCTTCGAGCGCGGCGCGCTCAAGGAGTTCGAGCTCCGCGTCCTGTTTCAGATGAGCGGCTCCGACTCGAGCCAGCTCATCGACAATCCGCTGGCGAGCAAGCTCGGCCCCCAGCGGGCCCTGTTCATCCACGAGGAGACGGGCACCTTCGAGAAGTTCCGCCCCTACGCCTTCCCGACACCAGAATGGCTCGCCGGCATCTCGGCCCGCCTCCGCGAGCGGCCCCAGGGCACGCCGGGCGAGCGTCCCGTGGCCACCTCGACCCCAGAGACCGCCACTCCTGCCACCGCCGAGGCTGACGAAAAATTCGACTTCGGCTTCAGCGGCCCGGAGGGCGAGTTCAACTTCACGAAGTTCCTCGACGACCCCCCGAAGCCCGACGCTCCCCCCGAGTAGGACAGGCTTCAGCCTGTCTAAATGCGCGCCGGCTTCGGGCTCCCCGTATCCCGTCGCTGGACGTTCGGTCCGTCGATCGCGCCGGCTCGTGACTGCCCAGACCCTCTCGCCGGACGTTCGCCTCAGCCCTCCAGGCTTCGGCTCTCTGCATGTCCGCTTCGCTTCGCCATCCATGGCTGCGCTCGCTCCCATAGCCCGCTCGAGGGCCTGGGCAGCCCCGAGCCTCCCATTTTCAGTTGAGGAGGCTTCGGGCTCCCCGTGTCCCGGGAGCCGGCGTGAGTCACCAGCGAAGCCATGGATGGCGCAGCGCCTGTGACTCCGAGCGAACGAAGCCCAGGGATGGGCGCAGTGAGCGTCCGGCGACGGGATACGGGGAGCCCGAAGCCGGTGCGCGACCAACAAGGCAATGACAGGCTGAAGCCCGTCCTACGCAGCCGCGGCGCCTACCGCCGCAGCGTGTCGCTCGTGAGGTGGCCGAAGAGGGTTTCGCGGCCGCGGAGGACGTAGAACTTGATTGGCCCCAGGTTGTCCTCGCGGGCCTTGTCGAGCACGTAGGCCACGTTGTCGACCGAGATCGTCTCCCAGACGTGGAGGCCCACGAGGATGTCGCCGGTGCGGATCCCCTGCTCCATTGCCGGGCCGTCGCTCCGCACGTCGAGCACCACGAGGCCGCCGCGGTAACGCGACTGGATCTTCTGCACCTTCGCCGCCGGAGCGGCTTCCACTTTGAGGCCGAGCTCCAGCCAGCAGCGGTCGTCGACGCTCGCCGCGATCGGCCGGGCGGCGGCCAGGGCGAGCTCGAGCCGCTCCTCGGCGCCGGCCCGGAGCACCGTCACGGGCACGCTTTCGCCCGCCTTGCGGCCGAGCAGCGCCCGCTCGAGGTCGAGCTGGCTCGTCACCGGGAGGTCGCAGATCCGCGTGATCACGTCGCCGGCCTTCACCCCGATCGTCTCGGCGGGGCTCGCCTCGTGCACCGCCTCCACCACCACGCCCCGCTGGCCGTCACCCTTGCCCACGATGCCGTGCCAGGTGTGGTCGACCCGCTCCACGGAGAGGAGTTCGGTGACCACGGCCAGCGCCTTGTCGATCGGGATCGCGAAGCCGATCCCCTGGGCTCCGGCCCGCACGGCCACGTTGATGCCGATCATCTCGCCGTTGATGTTGAGCAGCGGGCCGCCCGAGTTGCCGGGATTGATGCTGGCGTCGGTCTGGATGAGGTCGTCGTAGCGCTGCGTGCGGCTCACTTCCACGTCGCGATGCAGGGCCGAGATGATGCCGCGGGTCACGGTATGCTCGTAGCCGAAGGCGTTGCCGAGGGCGAGCACCGTCTCGCCGATCATGAGGTCGTTCGACGTGCCGATCGAGATCACCGGCAGCGGGGCGTCGCTCGCCACCTTGATCACGGCCAGGTCGGTCCGCGGGTCGTGCGACACGAGCGTCGCCGACACCGTCTTCCCGGAGGCGAGCGTCACCTCGATCCGCCGCACGCCCTCCACGACGTGGTAGTTGGTGACCACGTAGCAGCGTGGGTCGATCACGACGCCGGTGCCCATGCCGTTGACGCGCCGCTGCTCGCCCGTCGCCTCGTCGGTGCCGGCGACGACCTTCTGACCATGGATGTTGACGACGGAATCGCGGGTGCTCTCGATGGCCCGCACGATCGCGGTGCGACGCGACTCGGCGGCCGGAGCGGGGCGGATCGGTGCGACCGCGCAGAGGCTGGCCGCAACCAGAACGATGATCCGCGTACACCGCATGAGAAGCGATCCTGCCCCCGTTCCCCGGCCCGGTTTCCCGGCCGGGTTTCGCAGGCTCGCCCCGCATCGCTGCGGCGAGTCCTGCCTTGGGTCTTGGATCGGTCGCCCAGGCCCCGCGGTTCACCGCGACGGGGCGTCCCGATACAGTTTTCCAGCCGCTGTCCGGGGCACCCGTCGGAGAGGGGGAGCGGCATC
This sequence comes from Planctomycetia bacterium, assembly GCA_046090365.1. Lineage (GTDB taxonomy): Bacteria > Planctomycetota > Planctomycetia > Pirellulales > UBA1268 > RGVT01. The sequence continues at coordinate 6,979 of JBJSZP010000017.1, read as the reverse complement.
GAAAACGCGTCCGGTCGTGCCGTCGGACGCGAATTTTCTCACGTTCCCGCCTCCGGCCGCGGCGGCTTTCCGTCGCGGGTCCGGGCGGCGGGGGCGACCAGGAGCGGCAGGAGTTGCAGGGCCAGAAACAGCCCGAGCACGGTGAGCACGGCGACGGGCCAGGCCCCGGCGATCCGCTCCCCGAACCCCCAGCCCGCCTCGCGGGCGATGCCGCCCACGAGCGTCGCCAGGAGCAGCACGAACAGCCCGGCGAGCACGAGCCCGCAGCCCAGCGAGGCCATCGTGCCCTTGAAGGTTCCCAATTCGGAAAACTCCTCCTGGTGCAGATCGATGGCCCGCCCCTTGGCCACGCTGCGCGGCACGCTCTCGGCCAGTTCGATCGCCCGGGCGGCGTCGTCCCAGGCCGCCGGGCCGACGCCCGCCCCGCGGCCCGTGTTCGCGTCGAGCGCGCCGAGGATCGCGGCACCGCGGTCGAAAAGCTCGGTCTCGCGTCCGGCCGGCGTCGTCCACGTCCATTCGTCCGCATGGCCATCGGGAATCGTCACGGTGCACGTGCTGGTCGAGCCGACGACCGTGATCGTGAGGCCGGCCGGCTCGCCGCGGGCCACCTGCCAGCGGGCGGGCACGGCCGCGGGGCCCGTGAGGCCGACGGCGAGCGTCGCCCAGACGGCGTCGGTGCCCGCGCCGCCGAGTGTCGAGAGCCGCTGCGGATCGCCCACGAGCACGCGCACGAGGTCCGCGTCGCGGGCCAGGTGTCGGAGCACGCTCTCGCGCGACCGGTCCGCCAGCCGCCGCGTCATGTCGACGGTTTCGACGGTCCCGAGCGGCCCGCCGCCGAGGCCGGCCTCGATCTCGCGCCGCAGCCGGGCCGTGAACGGATGCAGCCTGTCGGGCAGGAACGGGATCAGCCGGGCCCCCGAGTCTTTGCGGATCATGTCGAGCTCGTAGGCCCAGAGCATGGAGAGCTCGAGCGGCTGGGAGAGCACGAGCGTCCTCCCGGCCTGCACGAGCTTCCGCACCGCCTCCGCCCGCACCTCGTTCCAGCCGTCGCCGCCCACGAGCACGGCGTCGCACGAGCCGGCATCCACGAGCACCTCCCAGGGCGCGACCCTGGCCGACGGCGGCACCACCGCGGCCCCCTCACCGTCCGGCACGTCGCAGGCGACCACCACCTCGTCACCGCGCGCCACCGCCGCGGCCACGACGCCCGCCATCTGCCCGTCGATCCCGAGAAGCCCGAGTTTCATTGCAGCATTGTTGGCGACAGGCGTAAACCTGACCAGACGACGCACAAAGTAACCACGTTGACCATGGCAAGCGGGTCACTTTCATGACGGAGGAGGCTCGGGGCTGCCCGTGCCCTCGAGCGGGCTATGGGAGCGAGCGAAGCCAAGGATGGCGAAGCGAAGCGGACATGCAGAGAGCCGAGGCCGGGCACCGATCCGCCGCAGGCGGATTGGTCGGGCCGAGGCGAACGTCAAGCGAGAGGCGCCGGGCAGTCACGAGCCGGATTGGGCGAGCTGCGTACGGGAGGCTAAAGTCCATTGCGACAGGCTGAAGCCTGTCCTACGAAGAAGGGCATCTATGCGGGCGGAAGTGATTGCGATCGGCGACGAGCTCACCACGGGCCAACGGCTCGACACGAATAGCCAGTGGATCTCGCGCGAGCTGGCGGTGCTCGGGATCCCGACGGCTTTCCATACGACGACGACCGATTCGCTCGACGACGGTCTGGCCGTGTTTCGCGCGGCGATCGAGCGGGCCGACGTCGTCGTCGCCACCGGCGGGCTCGGCCCCACGGCCGACGACCTCACGCGCGACGTGCTTGCGCTCGTGGCCGGCGAGCCGCTCGAACTGTGCCCCGAGGCCCTTGCGGCCGTGGAGGCGCGGTTCGCCCGCCGGGCGGTGCCGATGCCGGAGAGCAACCGGCGGCAGGCGCTGTTTCCCCGGACCAGCCGCCCGATCCCGAATCCCGAGGGGACGGCGCCGGGGATCGACATCGAGATTCCGCGGCAGTCGAGCGGCACGAGCCGCGTATTCGCCTTGCCCGGCGTGCCGGGGGAGATGAAGTCGATGTGGGCGGCGACGGTGCTGCCTGCCCTCGCGGCGGTGAGGCCCGATGCGGCCACGATTCGATTCCGCCGGATCAAGTGCTTCGGCGCCGGCGAGAGCGCGATCGAGGCGATGCTGCCCGACCTCATCAGCCGGGGCCGCGATCCGCTCGTGGGCATCACCGCGCATGAGGCCACGATCACGCTGCGGATCGTCGCGCACGGGGCCGACGAGGCGGCCTGCCTGGCGAAGATCGCTCCCACGGAGCAGCTGATCCGCGACGTGCTCGGCGACCTCGTGTATGGCGTCGAAGACGACGAGATCGAGGATGCGGCGCTCGCGGCGCTCGCCCGGGCCGGTGGCACGCTCGCTACCGCCGAGATCGGCACCCGCGGCCAGGTGGGGGCGCTCCTGGCCGACGCGGCGGCCCGCGGGGCGGCCGGATGCCTGCGGGGCGGCCTCGTGCTCCCGGAGGCGGGTGGGATGACCGCCACGGCCCTCGCCGAGCAGGCCCGGCGCGACCGGGGGGCCACGCACGGCCTCGGCATCGGTCCGGTGCGGCGTTCGGAGGGGGTCGAGTCGCTCGAGATCGCCCTCGTGGGGCCGGAAGGCGTGCAGGTGGTGGAGCACCGGCTCGGCGGGGCCGGCACGGTGAAGACCGCGCGGGCCGCGAAGACGGCCATCGACCTCGTGCGCAAGGCCGTACAATCCGGGGCTCAGGCCCGTCGCTGATCCCCCCCGTCGCTGATCACTGATCCCCCGACTTCGATGCATCCCACGAGCCCAGCCTCGCCCCCCACCGTATCCCGACGCACGCTCCTGCTCGCGCTCGGGCTCGTGGCGCTCGTGGCGATGATCGCCTGGCCGTCGTTCGTGGCCCGGATCCACTACGCCCGCACGCGGGCGGAGCTCGCCGCGATCCGCGACGCCGCCATCGGCGCCGAGCTCGCCCCGGTCGGCAAGCTGTTCACGACGCTCGCCCGCGTGATCGGGCCGGCCGTGGTCAACGTTACGTCGAAGCGGCGCGTAATGACGCTCGCCGACGAGATCGCGGCCCTCGCCGGCGCGGCGCCGCAGGGCGCCAACGACGAGTCGGTCGGCTCGGGCGTGGTGATCGGCGGCGACGGCACGATCATCACCAACTACCACGTGGTGGCCCGCAGCGATGCGATCGACGTGGCCCTCGCCGACGGCCGCCGCTTCACGGCCGATCTCATCGGGGCCGACGCGGCCACGGACATCGCCGTGTTGAAGATCGACGCCCAGGGTCTGCCCACGGCCGAGTGGGGCGACAGCGATTCCGTGCAGGTGGGCGAGATGGTGTGGGCGATCGGCAACCCGTTCGGCCTCGACCGCACGCTCACCTACGGGATCGTGAGCGCCGTCGGCCGCCGCGGCGTGCTCGAGGATCCGCTCCAGGAATTCCTCCAGACCGACGCCGCGATCAACCCAGGCAACTCGGGCGGACCGCTCGTCGACGTCCACGGACACGTGATGGGGATCACGACCGCGATCGTGGGCAAGGATTACACCGGCATCGGGTTTGCGATCCCGAGCAACACCGCCCGCCGGGTCACCGACGAGATCCTGCGCACCGGCCACGTGGAGCGCGGCTACCTCGGCCTCGCCCTCCAGGCCCGGCCCCCTGCCCTGCCCGGCGGCTCCACCGCGGTCGTCGCGGCGGTCGAGCCCCGCTCGCCGGCCGAACTCGCGGGCCTCGCCCCGGGCGACGTCGTCACGACGTTCGACGGCACGGAGATCCGCGACCCGGCCGCCCTCGTGCTCCTGCTCACCCGCACGCCCGTGGGCACGGAGGTGCCGATCGAGATCACGCGTGGCTCGGAATCGCTCACGCTCTCCGTCCGCGTCGGCCGCCGGCCCCGGGAGCCGTGAGGTCACGTCGATGGAAACCGACTTCGTGGCCTGGCTCGTCGCGCGGCTTCCGGCCGACCCGCGGCTCGAGGTGCCTCCCGGCGACGACGCCGCCGTGCTCCGTCCCCCGGCGATGCGGCGCACCGTCGTGACGGTCGACATGCTGATGGAGGGCACCGATTTCATCCTCGGGCCCGACTGCTCCCCGCAGGCCGTCGGCCACAAGGCGCTGGCCGTGAGCCTGAGCGACCTGGCCGCGATGGGCGCGCGGCCCGAGGCCGTGGTCGTCGCGGTGGCGTTGCCGCGGCACGGGGGCGACGCGCTCGGCCGCGGCATCCAGGCAGGGCTCGAGACGCTCGCGGCGGAGCACGGCGTGGTGCTCGCCGGCGGCGACACGAACGCCTGGGACGGGCCGCTCGTGATCAGCACGACGCTGCTCGGCAGCGTCGCTCCCGGGGCCGCCTGGCGGCGCGACGGGGCCCGCCCCGGCGACCTGCTCGTGGCCACGGGAGCCTTCGGCGGCAGCCTGCTCGGCCGGCACCTGGCCGTGAGGCCGCGGGTGCGCGAGGCCCTGTCCATCGCCGCACGCTTCCCCGTGCACGCCGCCATCGACTGCAGCGACGGCCTCTCGCTCGATCTCGCGCGGATGATGGCCGCGAGCGGCACCCGCGGCGTGGTGCGGCTGGCCGATATCCCGATCCATCCCGACGCCGTCCGCCGGGCCGAGCGCGACGGCGGCACCCCGCTCGAGCACGCCCTCGGCGACGGCGAAGATTTCGAACTGATCCTCGCTCTGCCGGCTGACGCGGCCCGCGGGCTCGTGGCCGCCGCGGGCACGCCGCCGCTCGACCTGCCGATCACGGTGATCGGTTCCGTGGAAGAGGGCGCAGGGCTCGTCGCCGAGGCGGCCGACGGCAGCCGCAGCCCGCTCGCACCCCGCGGATTCGTCCATGACTTCGACTCCTGACCACCTCGCGTCCGTCGCGGTGCACGTGCCCGACGAGGCGGCGCTCGGCCGGCTCGCAGCCCGGGTCTCGGCAGCGCTCCCGCCGCAGGCGTTCGTCGCACTCGACGGCGACCTCGGGGCCGGCAAGACCACGTTCGTGAAGCACGTCGCGGCGGCGAGCGGCATCGATCCGGCCGACGTCGTGAGCCCCACGTTCGGCCTGATCCACGTCCACGAGGGCCCGCACGGCCGGCTCGTGCACGCCGACTTCTACCGGCTCTCGTCGAGCACCGAACTCCGCGAGACCGGCTGGGAAGATGCGATCGCTGCCCGCAACGGCCGCCGCTGCCGCGTGTTCGTCGAGTGGCCCGGCCGCATCGCCGCCGACCTGCCTGCCGCACGGCTCGACGTGGCGATCGCGATCGACTCGGAAACGGGCCGCACGCTCACGTTCACGGCCCGGGGCGCGGCCTACGAGCCACTCCTCAAGGCGCTCGGGGCCCGGCCGCAAGCGTGACGAGTTCGCGGAGGATGTCGCCCGTGAGCGTCGCCTCGAGCGCCGCGAGCGCGCGGGCGGCCGGAACACCGTCGATCAGCCGGTGATCGGCGAGCAGCGTGACCCGCATCCGGCCCGCCTCGTCGAGGGGCTCATACGACAGGCTCGTGGTCAGAAACGTGGGGTGGCCGCGGTTCGAGCAGCCCTCCCCGGCGAGCGTCGAGAGGCTGAAGGTGCCGAGCCGCAGGGCCCGCTTCGCCGACGCCGACCGCAGGTTCACGCGAAGCACGAGCCGCCGTAGCAGCCGCGGCACCATCCGCAGTTCGAGCTGCCGCGCGAACAGGTCGTCGACGGGCGCGGTCGCAAACCGCGTGATCTCCGCCTGCAGGTCGACGAGCGCGAGGTCGTCGGGCGCCCGGATGCGGGCCCACCAGATCGCCTCGGCGTCGAGCGTCCTGTCGGCCGCGGGCGTCTCGTCGCCGCGGGGCCGGCTGAGGGCGAGCGAGGCCACGCTCACCGGGCTCGTCGCCCACCGCGGCCTCCCTAGGAGGGGCACGATCGGCCGCGCGACCCAGCTCCGCAGCGCCGGCCGGTCGCGGGCCACGAGCGCGTAGGCCTTGAGGAAGATCGCCGCCCAGCCCACCCGCACGCGGCTCTGCCGCCGCGCCTCCTCCACCGCGCCGAGCTGCATCACGCGTTCGACGGGAAAGATCGGGATCCGGCGCGAGAGCCGCACGATGTCGCCCACGAGCAGCCGCTGGGCATCGAGGCGGCGGGTCGTGATCACGAGTCGCGCATCGCTCATGGCGGCGAATCGTACTCGCCCCGGCCGCGAGCGATCCAGCGACGTTTTCGCTACACTTCTTGGCATGCGTCTCGATCCCGCCACGTCGCTCCTCGCCGTGGTCGACATCCAGGAGCGGCTCATCGCGGCCGTGCCGGCGGCCGACCGCGTCATCGCCCGCGCCATGCGGCTCGCCTCCGCCGCAAAACTCTTGGGCGTGCGGGCCGCGGTCACCGAGCAGTATCCGCAGGGCTTGGGCCCCACGCCCGCGTCCCTTGCCGCCCTCCTCCCGCCGGCACACGCGAAAACGGCCTTCAGCTGCTGCGGCTGCCCCGCCTTCGCGGCGCTCGTCGACTCGCCGGCACACCCGATCCACGCCGTCGTTCTCTGCGGCCTCGAAACGCACGTCTGCATCGCCCAGACGGCGATCGACCTCCTGGCCCATGGCCTGCGCGTATCGATCGCCGTCGACGCCGTCGCCTCGCGGCACGCGATCGACCACGAAATCGGCCTGCGGCGGCTCGAAGCGGCCGGCGCCGTGCTGACGACGACCGAAGCCATCCTCTTCGAATGGCTGAGAGACGCCGCCCACCCGCACTTCAAGGCTGTTCAGAAACTCGTCCGCGACTGATGCGCTCGTAGGATAGGCTTCAGCCTGTCACTGCCTCTTTTCGATGCGCGCCGGCTTCGGGCTCCCCGTATCCCGTCGCCGGACGCTCACTGCGCCCCTCCGTGGGCTCCGTTCGCTCGGAGTCACAGGCGCTGCGCCATCCATGGCTCCGCTGGTGACTCACGCCGGCTCCTGGGACACGGGGAGCCCGAAGCCTCC
>JBJSZP010000016.1:0-2906 GCA_046090365.1 Planctomycetia bacterium | reverse complement strand
GTGACTGCCCAGACCCTCTCGCCGGACGTTCGCCTCAGCCCTCCAGGCTTCGGCTCTCTGCATGTCCGCTTCGCTTTCGCCATCCATGGCTGCGCTCGCTCCCATAGCCCGCTCGAGGGCATGGGCAGCCCCGAGCCTCCCCAACTGGAAAAGGGAGGCTTCGGGCTCCCCGTGTCCCGGGAGCCGGCGTGAGTCACCAGCGGAGCCATGGATGGCGCAGCGCCTGTGACTCCGAGCGAACGGAGCCCAGGGATGGGCGCAGTGAGCGTCCGGCGACGGGATACGGGGAGCCCGAAGCCGGCGCGCTACTCAAGATGCGAGATCGACCAGCCGCCCTAGTACGCGCCCCACGGGCCGCGGACGGGGTGGACGCCGAACTGGACCGTGTCGCTCGGCTGGTTCGGCGTCGGGAGCATCGCGCCGCCGGCGCCCGGCACCGCGCCCGGGCCGGGGTAGGGACGGCGGAACTGGTGGTAGATCGGCATCACGCGGGAGCTCGGCACGCCCCACGAGTATTCGCTCGTGAACTCGGCCGTCGGGGGCACGACCAGGGCCATCGGGCGGCCGACCGACGGGTCATACCATACGCTGTGCCAGCTCTTGCCCTGGCTCCGCAGGAAGTAGCGCTTCTCGATCGTGTCGTGGTGCAGGCAGTGTTGGCCGTGCGCGCAGAGGGCACAGTGGCCGCAGCGTCCGCAGAGGCCCTCGCGGCAGCAGTGATGGCCGTACGCCTCGCACGACGTGCAGCCGACGTGGTGGCGATGGTGATGGTGGCGATGGTGCCCCCCCGCGCGGCCCGAGGCAGCGACGATCAGCGCGAGCAGCCCGGCCAGGGCCACGATCCAGACCGACCGTACTGAGACATTCGGAGCGTGCATCGAGATCCTCCTGATCACCACCAGTAGGCGTGGACGTCGGTCCGCATCCCCATCGCGCCGGCCGGGCGGATGTAGTGCCGCCGGTGCTTGTAGAGAAACTCATGCGGCATGAAGGGCGGATAGGTGTACCAGGTGTGCCCCACGCGCGGCGGCACCGGCCGCGGGGCCACGTAGAGTTGGGCGCCGAAGCCCGGCGCCGGGCCGGCTGGCACCGGGGGCACGTAGAAGTTGTAGAACACGTCGGGCGTGGGAGCGTCGACGCCACCGTTGATCGGCGCAGCGTCGGCGCTCACGGCGGCCGCCAGCATCACGACGAAGCCGGCGACGACGATCGAGGTTCTCTGGCGAAGCATCGGTTCTCCTCCCCCGGATCCTGGATCCCTGCGGTGCCCACCGCACGCGGAAGTCTTCGGCACGCGCCGATTGCAGGAATGACTCCCGCTGCGCCGCGTCTGACGCCCCTGCCCAAGAGGCAAGGTCCGCCGCCAAGGCCGAGGCGGTGCCGGGATTCGGCGACAGGGTCCTACAACCGCTAAACTTTGCCCCTCTTGCCAGAGCGTTCACCGCCGGTCACAGTCTTTGCCGATGCCCACGAAGACCCGCCGCTCCTCGTCGAAACCCGCCAAGAAGGCCCCTCCGCCAGCGGCCCCGCCGCCGGCCGAGCCCGCGGCCGCGCCGGCGCCCTCCGCCAATGGCAGGCCGAAGGAGACGAAGCGCCGCGCCACGGCCCAGGCTCTCGCCGCCGGCCAACGCGACATCTCGGTGAGCGAGTTCTTCGCCAAGAACCGGCACCTCCTGGGATTCGACTCGCCGCGAAAGGCGCTGCTCACGAGCGTGAAGGAGGCGGTCGACAACTCGCTCGACGCCTGCGAGGAGGCCGGCATCCTCCCGGAGATCTGGGTGCACATCGAGCAGGTGGGGGAGAGCGGCACCCGGTATCGCATGGGCGTGCAGGACAACGGCCCCGGCATCGTCCGCAAGCAGATCCCGCTGATCTTCGGAAAATTGCTCTATGGCTCGAAGTTCCACCGCCTGCGGATGAGCCGCGGCCAGCAGGGGATCGGCATCTCGGCGGCGGGCATGTACGGCGTGCTCACGACGGGCAAGCCGGTGAAGATCATCTCCAAGACCGACGCCAAGCACGCGGCCCACTACTACGAGCTGCGGATCGACACCAAGACAAACCAGCCGGAGATCCTCAACGGCAAGGGGGAGGGCGTCGACATCCCGCCCGGCAAGGGTGGCGCGGACCTGATGAAGAAGCACTCGATCGAATGGGTCGCCACCAACGACCGCGGCGAGGCCATCGAGCATGGCACCCGTGTGACGATCGAGATGGAGGCGAAGTTCCAGCGCGGCCGCGGGAGCGTGGAGGAGTATCTCGAGCAGACGGCGATCGCCAACCCGCACGCGCGGATCCACTTCCAGGGCCCCGACGGCCCGGAGCGGATTCTCGAGCGGTCGAGCGAGGAACTGCCGCCGGAGCCGAAGGAGATCAAGCCGCATCCCTACGGCGTCGAGCTCGGCCGCCTCGTGACGATGCTCCAGGAGCAGCCGCGGCTCACGCTCGCGCAGTTCCTCACGCAGTCGTTCTCCCGCGTCTCGCACGGCACGGCCAAGAAGATCTGCGACGCGGCCAAGCTTTCGCCGCGGGTGACCACGGGGAAGCTCGGCCGCGGCGAGGCCGACGCGCTCTTCAAATCCATCCAAGAAACAAAAATTCCGCCGCCGGCCACCGACTGCATCGTGCCGATCGGCGAGCAGCGGCTCCTGGCCGGCCTGCGGCAGGTGGTGCCGGGCGAGTTCTTCACCGCGGCCACGCGGCCGCCGTCGGTGTACCGCGGCAATCCGTTCGTGATCGAGGCGGCGCTCGCCTATGGCGGCGGAGTGGCCGCGCAGAAGATCACCCGCGAGGGCCTCGGCGAACTCGCCTCCGAGAGCGACGCCCGCAGCCTGCGGCAGTTCCTCACCACCACGTTCTCCGGCCTCGGCAGCGAGGCCGCCGACAAGATCCTCGCCGAGGCCGAA
>JBJSZP010000015.1:0-5677 GCA_046090365.1 Planctomycetia bacterium | reverse complement strand
CCGGATGCCGCAGTTCCCGTTCAACGCGGAGCAGCGGGAGGCCGTGATGACGTTCGTGCTCGGGCTCGTGGCCGAGCCGCCGGCGCCGCAGTTCATCTACAAGCCCTCGCCCCGCGAGGAGGCCCGGCTCAAGGGGCTCGTCGTGGCGGAACAGTACAACTGCGGCGGCTGCCACACGCTGCGGATGGACCGCTGGGACATCCGCTACAAGCCGGAGTCGCTGGGCGAGGCCCAGGAGGTCGCCGACTATCCCTTCCTGTCGCCGCACTTCGCGCCCCAAGACGTGGAGAAGTCGCTCGCCGTCGACCGCCAGGGCCGCCGGCACACCACGCTCGTAGGCATGCCCGTGCTCGATCCAGAGACGGGCAAGCCGCAACTCGTGGACGAGGACGGCGTGCCGATCGAGGAGGGCGACACCGAGGCCATCCCGCACCGGCCCGTCATGCTCTGGCACGACGCGCTCGTCGACGGCGAGGCGCGGCCGGTGGGTGGGCCGAACGTGATGGTGCCCGAGGACGCCATCCGCGCGGGCCGTCATTATCCCGCCCACGGCGGCGATCTCGCGCGGCTCCTGTTCCCCGTCGTGATCGCCGACGAGAAGCAGATCAATCCCAACGTGAAGCCGGACGACGCCTGGGGCTGGCTGCCGCCGCCGCTCGTGGGCGAGGGGAAGAAGGTGCAGTCGGGCTGGCTGCACAAGTTCCTCCTCAACCCGCACACCATCCGGCCGCCGGCGGTGCTGCGCATGCCGAAGTTCCACTGGTCGGCCGCCGAGGCCGCGAACATGGTCAACTACTTCGCCGCCGTCGACGGGGCCGAGTATCCCTACGTCTACGACCCGCGGCTCGACGAGAGCGCGATCGCCGACGAGGAACGGTCGCGGCCGGGCCACCTCGTGGGCGCGCTCAAGATCGTCACCAACAACAACTACTGCGTGAAGTGCCACCTGGTGGGCGACTACGCCCCGCCGGGCAATCCGAAGGCGCTCGCACCGCAGCTGTCACGGGTGCACGAGCGGCTGCGGCCCGACTACGTCCACAACTGGATCGCGAACCCGAAGCGGTTCCTGCCCTACACCGGCATGCCGGTGAACATCCCGTTCGACAAGCCGGTGAGCCAGGACCTGTACGCCGGCACGAGCGAGGAGCAGGTCGACGCCCTCACCGACCTGCTCATGCACTTCGACACGTTCGCGAAGCGCAACCTGTCGCTCGACGCCTACCTCCGGCAGCAGCCGCCGCAGCCCGCCCCGGCCGCCCAAAACCAGCCCGCCCCGGGCCAGCCGGCGGCCGCCACCCCGCCACCGCCCGGCCGACCGCAGGCCCGGGCGGGCAGCCAGCCGCCCCGGCCCGACTCCCGGCAGCCGCCGGTGGCGCTAAACTGACGACGAGCCCACAATCCCACCCGACCCGCCCTGGAGACCAGCCATGACGTCCCGCCTTCTTCCCGTGTGTCTCGCCGCGATCATCTTCTGCGCCTGCTCGGCGACCCGGGCCGACGAGTGGGGCACCATCAAGGGCCGGTTCGTGTTCGGCGGTGATGCCCCGACGCCCGCCGACCTCAAGGCCGACAAGGACGTCGAGGTGTGCGGCAAGCACAAGCTCGTCGCCGAGGAGCTTGTCGTCGGCGCAGACAAGGGCGTGGCGAACGTGGTGGTGTTCGTGCGCGACAAGGGCGTGAAGGTGCATCCTGACATCGCCACGCCGAGCGGCAAGGTCGTGCTCGACAACAAGAACTGCCGGTTCGATCCGCACGTCGCCTTCGTGCAGACCGGTCAGACGCTCGTGCTCAAGAACTCCGACACCGTGGGCCACAACAGCAACGTGGCGACGATCAAGAACCCGCCGTCGAACAACCTGATCCCAGCCGGCGGCGAGGCGACCGTCACCTTCTCGAGCGAAGAGGCGATCCCCTCGCAGGTGACGTGCAACATCCACCCGTGGATGAAGTCGTGGCTCGTGGTGCGGCCCAACCCCTATGCGGCCGTGTCGCAGGCGGACGGGTCGTTCGAGATCAAGAACGTGCCCGCCGGCGGCGAGCTCGAACTGCAACTGTGGCACGAGAAGGCCGGCTACATCGGCGAGGTCACCGTGGGCGGCAAGGCCGAGAAGATCGCCAAGGGCCGCAAGAAGGTGAAGGTGGCCGCCGGCGAAAACAACCTCGGAGAGATGGTTCTCGATGCGAACCTGTTCAAGAAATAGTCGGCTGCGGCTTGTCGGTCTCGTGATGCTCGTATCCGCTGGCTGCCAGGCCGAGCGGGTGTCCACGCCGTCGGCCGATGGCGAGGCCGCGGGCAAGCTCCGGGCCACGCTCGTCTCCGCCTCGAGCGGCGGCGAGGCGACCGCGGCGACCTCGACGGGCACCGGGTGGGGCACGCTCACCGGCAGGTTCGTGTTCGTGGGCGACCCCGGCACGCCGAAGCCGCTCGTCGCCGACAAAGACACGGAGGTCTGCTCGAAGGCGGGGATGAAACTCCTCGACCGTTCGCTGCTCGTCGATCCGTCGTCGAAGGGCCTCGCCAATGTCGTCGTGTTCGCCCGCAAGACGACCCGGGTCAAGGAGCCATTGCCGGAGAATCCGACCGAGGCGTCGCTCGTATTCGACCAGAAGCAGTGCGAGTTCCTCTCGCCCGTCTTCGCCGCCCGCGTCGGCCAGCCGATCAGCGTCAAGAACAGTGATCCGATCGGTCACAATACGAACGTCGCAGGCTCCGATTTCAACCAACTGATCCCGGCCGGCGGGAGCACCACCTACGTGCCGAAGGCCGAGACGGGCATGCCCACGATGGTCACCTGCAACGTGCACCCGTGGATGAAGGCCTACATGGTGTTTCGCAAGGACGGCTACGTCGCGGTGAGCGCGGCCGACGGCTCGTTCACGATCCCCGACCTGCCGGCGGGGGAGCCGCTCGAGTTCCAGGTGTGGCACGAGCGCTCGACCGGCCCCAACGGCGCCCTCGGCCTCGACAAGCCCGACCTCAAGTGGACCCCGAAGGGCCGCTTCCAGATCACGCTCGAACCCGACCAGGTCAAGGACATCGGCACGCTCGAGGTGCCGGCGTCCGCGATCGGCACCTGACCCTTCCGCCTTCACCACCCATGACCACGATCAGCCTCCGCCATCCGCTCGCCGTGTCCGTCGTCCTCGGCCTGTGCCTGCTCGCCACGGGCTGCGGCCAGACGCCCCCCGCCTATTTCCGGCCCAACATGGTCGAGGCCACCAAGCAGCGGCTCACGCCCGAGCAGGAGAAGCAGGTGGCGACGGTGCTGCTGGCCATGTTCGGCACGCCTGACGAGCCCGTCTGCATGCCCGAGACAGGCCTCGACGAGGCCAAGCTCCGGCTCGCCGCGGGCCCGGTCCGCAGCGACATCGTGGGCCGCAAGAACGGCCTCTACCGCGAGCACTGCGCCCACTGCCACGGAGTCACCGGCGACGCCCTCGGGCCGACCGCCGCGTTCCTCAATCCCTACCCGCGCGATTACCGGCCGGGCGTGTTCAAGTTCAAGAGCACCGAGCGGGCCGACAAGCCCACCCACACCGACCTCGTGCGCCTGCTCCACAACGGCGTGCCGGGCACGTCGATGCCGTCGTTCGCGCTCCTCCCGGCGGCCCAGGTGGAGGCCCTCGCGGAATACGTGAAGTATCTGAGCATCCGCGGCGAGACGGAGTTGGCCTTGATGCGGGCCTACTTCGAGCTCGACGACGACGCCCAGGGCAAGCTCCCCGAGACCCGCGAGTTCCTCGTCGACGAGACGCTCACGCCGATCGCCGAGAAGTGGAAGGCGGCCGCCGACGCCCAGATTCCGGTGCCGCCGATGCCGGCCGACATCGACCTCGCCGCGTCGATCGCCAAGGGAAAGGAGCTCTTCTACGGTGACAAGGCCAACTGTGTGAAGTGCCACGGTGTCACCGGCCTCGGCGACGGCCAAGCCAACGACTATGACGACTGGAACAAGCCGATCGTTGAGATCGGCAAGGAGCTCGCCAGCGGCTCGGCCAAGGCCCGCGAGACCTCGACGGCCGGCATGAGCCCCGAGGAGCTCTCCGAGCACCGGGCCCAGCTCGCCTGGATCGAGAAGTTCGGCAAGGTGCTCGACGGCGACGCCCTCGAGCCGCGGACGATCCCGCCGCGAAACCTGCGGCACGGCATCTACCGCGGCGGCCGCCGACCGCTCGACCTCTACTACCGGATCCACGCCGGCATCAACGGCGCACCGATGCCCGCCGCCAAGGGCACGGTTTCGCCCGAGGACATCTGGCACATCGTCAACTACGTCCGCTCGCTGCCCTACGAACTCGACGGCGAGCTCGGGGCCGACAAGCCGATGCTGGCACGCGACCGGTTCTAGACCATTCGATCTCGATTTCGACTTCAGGAGCACGAACGTGAACCGCCTTTCGGGAATCCTCTGGAGCCTGCTGTTCCTCGCCGTGCCCGTGCTCGGCGTGGCCACGTTCGCCATCGCCCCGGCGATCGACGTCTGGCTGCCAAAGGACGTGTCGGAGCACGGGGCGGCGATCGACGGCCTGTTCTACTTCATCCTTGCGCTCACGGGCGTCGTGTTCATCGCCACGGAGGTGCTCCTCTTCTGGTTCCTGTGGAAATACGACGCGGCCAACGGCGATCGGCCTGCCACCTACATCCACGGCAGCCACACGCTCGAGGTGGTGTGGACGATCATCCCGGCGGCCACGCTCCTGTTTCTCGCGATCTACCAGATGAACACCTGGGCCGACGTGAAGATGCGCCGCCCCGCGATGGCGCCGTCGGTCGAGGTCGTGGCCCGGCAGTTCGAGTGGCGGCTCCGCTACCCGGGCCGCGACGGCACGCTCGGCACGCCCGACGACCTGTTCCTCGTCAACGACCTCCACGTGCCCGTCGACGAAGACTTCCTCGTGCAGCTCAAGAGCATGGACGTGCTCCACAGCTTCTTCCTGCCGAACCTCCGCATCAAGCAGGACGCCGTGCCCGGCATGAAGATTCCCGTCTGGTTCAAGGCCACCGAGACGGGCCAGTTCGACATCGTCTGTGCCGAGCTCTGCGGCTGGGGCCACTACAAGATGAAGGGCCGCGTGACGGTCGAGTCGCGCGAGGACTTCGATCGCTGGCTCGAGTCGCAGTATGCCCGCCAGGAAGCCACCCAGCCCGAGGCCGATCCGTCCACCGCCGTCGCCCGCACCGAGTAGCCGAGGAGATTTTCCATGAGCATCGCGAGCACCCCCACCACCGTGCGCCACGAACCGGCCGCCCCGGCCGCCGCCGCGCACCACGCCGGCTTCCTTTCCACCTACGTGTTCTCCAAGGACCACAAGGTGATCGGGCTGCAGTTCCTGTTTTCCACGCTCGTGTGGTTCCTCATCGGCGGCCTGCTCGCACTGGCGGTGCGTTGGCAGATCGCCTGGCCGTGGTCCGACGTGCCCGTGCTCGGCAAGCTGTTCGCGCAGCAGGGCGGCCAAATGGCGCCCGAGTTCTACACCATGCTGTTCACCATGCACGCGACCGTGATGATCTTTCTCGTGATCATCCCGATCCTCGCGGGGGCCTTCGGCAACTTCCTGATCCCGCTCATGATCGGCGCCGACGACATGGCGTTTCCCACGCTCAACATGCTCTCCTACTGGTTCATGTGGCCGGCGTTCATCGCCTTCGGCGCGAGCTTCTTCGTGGAGGGCGGGG
>JBJSZP010000014.1:0-936 GCA_046090365.1 Planctomycetia bacterium | reverse complement strand
TTCCAGTTGAGGAGGCTTCGGGCTCCCCGTGTCCCGGAGCAGGCGTATGCAGGCAAGCGCAGCCATGGATGGCGCAGCGCAGCCGGAGTCGAGTGAGCGGAGGCCTGGAGGGCCGCAGCGAACGTCCGGCGATGGGACATGGGGAGCCCGAAGCCGGCGCGTCACCAACAGGGCAGTGACAGACTCAAGCCTGTCCCACATCATGACAGGCTGAAGCCTGTCCTACGATGCGGGACCGTCAGCCGCGTTTCGGGGGTGTGAACTTGATCTTCTTGATCAGTTCCACGATCTGGCCGTCCTGGACCTTGCCCGACACGGCCGTGATCGCGCGGACGACGTTCACGTACTTGAGGCCGTAGTCGCAGTCGAGCTCCACCTCCGTGCGCTCGGCGAGCGAGTTGGGGCCCGTGTCGGTGCCCACGAGCGCGAGGATCCGCTTCCGCAGGTCCTCGAAGTCGCCGACCGGCTGGCCGTTCATGGCGATGCCCGCGAGGGCCCCGTCGGGGCCGGCGGAGAGCTTCACCCGCACCGGCGGCACCTGCTGGTCGTCGGGGGTGGCGGCCGCCGCGACGCCGAGCGGCATGCGGATGTCGAAGTCGCCCTCCGGGGCCACGACCTTGAGCGTGCACATGAAGAACGACATCAGCTGAAACACGACGTCGATCATCGGCGTCATGTCGACGGCCACCTTGTCGCCCAGGGATGACTCGCGCTTCGCCATCGGATCTCAGCCCTCGTCGTATTGCGCCCGCAGGGCGAACCGTTCGAATCCCTTCTC
Source organism: Planctomycetia bacterium (assembly GCA_046090365.1). Taxonomy (GTDB): domain Bacteria; phylum Planctomycetota; class Planctomycetia; order Pirellulales; family UBA1268; genus RGVT01. Next base: position 158 of record JBJSZP010000014.1, on the reverse strand, counting down.
CTGGCAGATGCGGATGATCTCCTGCACCTCGCCCGTCTTCGCCCGGCCGTCGGCCCGCACGATCACGGTGGCCGCGCTCGGCTCCTTGCCCGCGTCGATCATCACGCTCTTTTCCCGCTCGAGGTAGGCGCCGATGTCGCGGACGGCGACCAGCTCTC
>JBJSZP010000013.1:0-5947 GCA_046090365.1 Planctomycetia bacterium | reverse complement strand
CCACGCGGTGGTAGAGCGTGTCGCGCTCCACGGGCTCGCGGCCCGCCTCGCGGATCAGCCGCTGGATGTGCTCCACGGAGAGCACCTCTGGCGTCGTGGCCCCGGCGTCGTGGTAGATGAGCTCGTGCCGCACGGTGCCGTCGATGTCGTCGGCCCCGTAGGCGAGCGCCGCCTGGGCCGTGCCGATCCCGAGCATGATCCAGTAGGCCTTGAGGTGGTCGAAGTTGTCGAGCACGAGCCGGCTGATCGCCATCGTCCGCAGGTCCATCGCGGGCGTGGGCTTGGCGATGTGCGAGAGCCGCGTGTTGTCGGGGTGGAAGGCGAGCGGGATGAAGGTCTGGAAGCCCTTCGTCTGGTCCTGGAGCTCCCGGAGGCGGAGCAGGTGGTCGGTGCGGTGGAACGCGTTCTCGATGTGGCCGTAGAGCATCGTGGCGTTCGAGCGCAGGCCGAGTTCGTGGGCCGTGCGGTGGACGGCGAACCACTCCTTCGTGTCGGCCTTGTGCTCGCAGATCTTGTCGCGGACCTCCGGGTGGAAGATCTCGGCCCCGCCGCCCGGGAGGCTGCCGAGGCCGGCGTCCTTCATCTCGACGAGGATGTCGCGGATCGACCGCTTCGTGAGGTGGCAGAACCAGTTGATCTCGACCGGCGTCCAGGCCTTCAGGTGGAGCGTGGGGTAGGCGTCGTGGAGGAGGCGGATCACGTTCAGATACCAGTCGTAGTCCTTCTGGTGGTGGAGGCCGCCGACGATGTGCATCTCCGTCGAGCCCGCCTCCACGGCCTCGCGGCCGCGGGCCAGGATCTGCTCGTCGCTCATCACGTAGCCGCGCTTGTCGCGGAGGTCGGCCCGGAAGGCGCAGAACGTGCAGCGGTAGACGCACACGTTCGTGGGGTTCAGGTGCGTGTTGATGTTGTAGTAGCCGACATTGCCATTCTTCCGCTCGCGGACGAGGTTCGCGAGTTCGCCGAGCTCGTGGAGGTCGATCCGCTCGTCCCACAGCGACTCCGCCTCGGCGGCGTCGAGGCGGACGCCCGCCTCGACCTTCTCACGGATCGGATCGAGCGACGGGGTGACGGCACGGATCATGGGAGACTCCTGGAGTGCGTGGATAAATGCGTGGATTGCGTGCAGGCTAATACCAGAGGTCGATGGCGATGGCGGCGAGGAGCACGAGGCCGATCACCGCGTTGGCCGTGAAGAAGGCGTCGTTCACCCGCGAGAGGTCGTCGGGCCGGACGAGGGCGTGCTCCCAGGCCAGCAGGGCCACGATCGCGGCGAGCGCGACCCAATAGATCAGCCCCAGCTCCGGCACGGCGAGGGGGAGCGTGGCGAGCACGAGCACGGTGGCGGCGTGGAGCCACTTGGCGAGGTCGAGGGCCCGCGGCACGCCGAGCCGGGCGGGGATGCTTTCGAGCCCGTGCCCGGCGTCGAACTGGGCATCCTGGCAGGCGTAGATGATGTCGAAGCCCGCCACCCAGAGCATCACGGCCAGCCCGAGGATCGCGGCGGGGAGGATGTCGGCCGGCTGGTCGACGAGCACGCCCCCGCGGATCGCGATCCAGGCCGCCACCGGGGCGAGGCCGAGCGCCGCCCCGAGCCACACGTGCGCGAGCATCGTGAACCGCTTGGCGAAGCTGTAGCCGAGCAGCCAGGCGAGCACGGGCACGGAGAGCACGAGCGGCAGCCAGTTGGGCAGGAACAGGAGCGTGGAGGCGATGAAGGCCGCGGCCGACACGACGACGAGCAGGAGCACCTCGCCCACGCCGACGGCCCCCCGCGGCAGGTGGCGGCCCGCGGTCCGCGGGTTCTCGGCGTCGATCGTGCGGTCGACGAGCCGGTTGAACGCCATCGCCGCGGTGCGGGCCGTGACCATGCAGAGCAGGATCCCGGCCGCCGCCCGCGGCCACGACACAGCCGGGCCGCCGGTCGCCTGCACGCGCACCGCGATCAACGTGGCCATGATCGCGAACGGCAGCGCGAAGATCGTGTGGCTGAATCGCACGAGCTCGAGGTAGGTGCGGATCGAGGCGGCGATCATGCGTGCGACCCCCAGCGGGTGATGAGCGAGTTGGCGACGCCGAGCTGGTCGCAGATCCGGGCCACGACGAAATCGACGAGGTCGGCGACGGTGCTCGCCCCGTGGTAGAAGCCGGGCGACGCCGGGAGCACGACGGCCCCCGCCTCGTGCAGGGCCTGCATGTTCTTGAGCTGCGGGAGCGAGAGCGGCGTCTCCCGCGGCACCACGACGAGCTTCCGCCGCTCCTTGAGGTGCACCTCGGCCGCGCGGTGGATCAGGTTTTCGCCGATCGCGTGGGCCACGGCCCCGAGCGTGCTGCCGCTGCACGGGCAGATCACCATCGCCGCGGTGAGGAACGACCCGCTCGCGATCGGGGCCATCAGGTTCTTGTAGTGGTGGTAGTGGAGCGTGCCGGTCGCCGGCGGCGTCTTGCCGAGGAGCGTGTCGAGGCGAAACGAGTCGAGATCGATCCGCCGGCCCACCTCGGCCTCGATCACGGCCTGGCCCGACGGGCTGATCGCGAGGTGGACTTCCCGCCCGGCGGCGAGCAGCACCTCGAGCAGCCGGATCGCATACGGGGCGCCTGAGGCACCGGTGATGCCGACCACGAGCGGGGCCTGGGCGGGCGTCATGCGCGGTCGCTCCCGGCCCGCGTCGCGATCGAGAGCGTGGCGATGCCGAACGTGAGCGGGATCTGCTCGACGCGGTCGAAGCCGGCGCTCCGCACGAGCGCCGCGAGCCGCTCGCCCGAGGGAAACTCCTCGACGCTCTTGTTGAGATACGTGTAGGCGTCGGAGGCGTTGCGGGCGACGGCGTTGCCGATGAGCGGGAGCACGCGGCGGAAATACCAGAGGTAGAACCCGCGGACGAATTTGTTCGTGGGGATCGAAAACTCGAGGATCGCCAGCCGCCCGCCCGGCTCGAGCACGCGGGCCATCTCCGCGAGGCCGCGACTCGTATCGGCGATGTTCCGCAAGCCGAAGGCGACGGTGACGAGGCCGAACTCGCGGTCGGCGAAGGGGAGGGCCATTGCGTCGGCCTCCACCCATTCGATCGCTGGATGTGAGCGGGCGGCCTTCTCGGCGCCGCGTTCGAGCATCGGGCGGCAGAAGTCGCTGGCCACGATCCGCACGCCCGGCCCGGCCTTCGCGGCGTAGGCGAGGGCGAGGTCGCCCGTGCCCGTGCAGCAGTCGAGCATCGCGCCCGCGGCCGGCGGCGGAGCCCGCGACACGGTCACGTGCCGCCACCACACGTCGATCCCGCCGGAGAGCAGCCGGTTGACGAGGTCATACCGCGGCGCGATCTCGGCGAACATGCCGCGGACCTTCGCCCCGCTCTTGTCGACGGACGCAGTCGGGGGGGCGAGCGTGGCGGTGGGGGCTGGCATGCGGTGCGGAAGTCGATGGCCGAGGACCGAATCACATATCAGCATGGTAGGCGCTTGGCCTGATTGGCGGGAGGGACGCCGGATCGACGTGGCTCGGCTCTACGAATCGCTCGCAATCCCAGCCCTGCGAATCGAATCCGCGGAAAATTCGCGCCGAGGAGCCGGCGACCGGCGTGCGTCGTCGTCCACGAGTCGGACGGCGGGCTCAAGAAGACGAAGATCGGTGACTTCATCCTCCCGATCGCCGCGATCCGCGGCGAGGGCACGAGCAACGAGTATTTTCCGCCGGAGATCCCGGCCCTGCCGTCGTTCCGCCTCCAGGCGGCGGTGTCGGCGACGATCGCCCGGCGCGGCTTCGACTACTGGACCGGCACGGTGTACACGACGAACCGCCGCGTCTGGGAGCACGACGAGAAGTTCAAGGACTACCTGCGGATGACGCGGGCCATCGGCATCGACATGGAGACGGCGACGCTGTTCGTGGTGGGCTTCGCCAACCACATCCCGAAGGGGGCGCTGCTGCTCGTGTCCGACAACCCGATGACGCCCGAGGGCGTGAAGACGTCCCTCAGCGATCGCGACGTGAACGAGCGGTTCGTCGAGGAGCATCTCGGCGTCGGGATCGACGCCCTCGTGGAACTCCGCGACTCGGGCGAGTCGGTGAAGCACATGCGGTACGAGTAGCCGCGGCCGCACGCGGCTCGCCGGGCTAATTTGCGGCGGCGGACGGCGGGACTGCGGTCGGCGGAGTGGCGGGCGGCGGCTCCGGCGGCACCGCCCGGGCGACGCGGAAGCCCACGTCGGGATAGCGGCGGGCGGGGCTCACGCTCGAGCGGGTGACGGAGAGCATCTTCTCGTGGCTGCCGAACATGCTGCCGCCGCGGAGCATCCGCTGCGTGTCGAAGACGGTGGCCTCGATCCACTCCCATGCGTTGCCCCCCTGGTCGAAAGTGCCGTAGTGGCTGGCCGCATTGGGGAAACCGCCCACGGGCATGAGCGCGCGGCTGTAGTCCGACTCGTTGATCATGAAGTTGGCCACATTGGGGGAGGTGTCGCCCGCCTTGCCGGCCGTGGGCTGGGCGTCGTGCCGGGTGGGATACTTCCAGTAGTGCCCCGGCGGGCCGCCGGCGGCGTGCGGATGGTGGTAGGCGGCCTTGTACCATTCGTCTTGGTTGGGGATCCACGCCCGCGCGCCGGCAGAACGGGCCGCCAGCCCCCCGCCGGCAGCGATTTCGTAGGCGCCGGTTTCGGTGAGCTGCGCCGCCTCGGCAGGAGCCGCCTCCGGCGGGGCTGCCTGGAGGTGATGCAGCCAGTTGGCAAACCGCATGCAATCGAGAAACGTCACCCGCATGACCGGCTCACGCTCGTGGCCCGGCGCAGCGGCATACGCGAACGCGCCGGGGTTGCCCGTGCGGGCGATCCACAGGCCATCATTCCACAGGCCGTGCGGGTCGTTTTTCGCCACCGCATTGAGAAACTCCGCATATTGCCCGACCGTGACTTCGTGCTTCGAGATCTGGAACGCACCGGCCACGGCGCCTCGGCCGGTGGCGGCGTCGGGCGGGTTGCCGGGGTCGCCCACCGTCACCCACTCGATGCCGGGGTCGGCCGCCACGGCCGGGGCGGCGGCGAGCAGAACGGCGATCGCGAGCCGCAGCATGGGTGACGCGAGCGAAGCCATGGCCACCATCATGTGCTGAATCCGGCCAGGGTTTCCGACGTGCTCGACCCGAACTTCGGCACCTCCGCGCCGAGTTCGTGGAGCATCTGCAGCCACAGATTACACAGCGGCGGCGGGTTCTTCGGGTCGTGGGCCAGGTGGCTGCCGTGCTTGAACCGGCCGCCGGCCACGAGGATCGGTAGGTTGGTGGAGTCGTGGCTCGAGGCGTTGCCCATCGCCGCGCCCATCACGGCGATCGTGCGATCGAGCAGCCGGCCATCGCCCTCGCGAGTCTCCTTCATCCGCCCGAGGAACGTGCCCCAGGTGGCGATCAGGTCGTGCTCGAGCACGGCGAGTCTCTCGATCTTGCCCGCGTCCTGGCCGTGGTGGCTGAGGTTGTGGTAGGCAAACCAGTCGTTGGGCTGCGAGGGCGTTTTCGTCGTGCCCAGAAAGTAGAGCGTGACGAAACGCGTGAGGTCGGTCTGCACGGCGAGCCGGGCCACGTCGAGCATCAGGCCGAACTTCGCCGTGTCTTCACCCGGGCCAGGGTCCTGGATCGGCGGCCCCTCCGGCTTCGGCTTCGGCAGCCGGGCGAAGTCTTCCAGCCGCACCATCCGCGTCTCCAAGTCGCGGACGCTCGTGAAGTATTGATCGAGCTTGTCGCGGTCGGCGGAGCCCACGTCGCGCCGCAGCCGGTCGGCCTCCTCGGCCACCTGGTCGAGAATCGACCGCCCCTCCTGCACGTTGGCCACCTCCGCCGCCACTTCCGCGGGCGTGCCGTCGATGAACAGCTTCGTGTAGGCCCGGGCCGCGTTCGTTTCGGGCGGGATCGCCACGCCGCTCCTCGTGTAGCTGCAGCTGAACGTCGGGTCGGTGGAGAAGTTG
>JBJSZP010000012.1:0-3159 GCA_046090365.1 Planctomycetia bacterium | reverse complement strand
TAGCAGATCGCCATGCCGCAGAGAGCAGCGCCGCGGCCTCGACACGCCGGCCCTCCGCACCCGACAATTCGTCTCATGGCCACCAGCCTGCTCCTGCTGCTCGACGACATCGCCAGCGTCCTCGACGACGTCTCCGCCATGACGAAGGTGGCCGTCAAGAAGACGGCCGGCGTGCTTGGCGACGATCTCGCGCTCAATGCCAAGCAGGTGGCGGGCGTGAGTGCGGCCCGTGAGCTGCCCGTGGTGTGGGCGGTGGCCCGCGGGTCGGCCCTCAATAAATTGATCCTCGTACCGGCGGCCCTGGCCATCGGCTGGCTCGCCCCGTGGGCCGTGACGCCCCTCTTGATGCTCGGCGGGGCCTACCTCTGCTACGAGGGCGCGGAAAAAATCCTCCATCGAGTTTTGCACGGCGGCGATTCGCATCATTCCCCGGTCGCCGACGAGTCCACGAAGATCGCCGGGGCGATCCGCACTGACTTCATCCTCTCGGCCGAGATCATCGTGATCACGCTCGGCGTCGTGGCAAGTAAGCCGTTCATCACGCAGCTCGCCGTGTTGCTCGCGATCTCGACGGCCATGACATTCGGCGTCTACGGGCTCGTGGCGGGAATCGTGAAGCTCGACGACCTCGGGCTCTGGCTCGTCGCCCGGTCGTCGGCGGCTTTGCGGGCAGTCGGCCGGGGCATCCTCGCCGCCGCTCCGTGGCTGATGCGCGGGCTCTCGGTGGCCGGCACGGCGGCGATGTTTCTCGTGGGGGGCGGGATCGTGGCCCACGGGATCCCGGCCCTGCATCACGCCGCGCACGACCTCGCCGCAGCGATCGCCGGCCGCTCGTCGAGCGGCATTCCCTGGAAGGGTATCCTCTCGATCGCCACCGACGCGGTCACGGGCCTCGTCACGGGCGCGGCCCTCGTGGCGGCAGTGAGCGTGGTGGGGATGTTCAAGGCTGGCCCGCACGGCGCGCGGCATTCATAAGGCGGGGCGTCATTTAGGCGCCGGTTCACCGCCTGGCTGCCCGTCGGCCTTCCGCGCGACGGGAATCTGCACCTCGGAATACTTGGCGAACCAGGGCACGAACGGGCTGTTGTAGGCGAGCGACCGTGGCGGCCCGGCCTCGACCCATTCCGGATGCTTCGCGAGCCAGGCCCGCAGCTGCTCGAGGCCGCGCTTCATCGTGGCCGCGTCGTAGCTCCCGCGCAGGCCGACCGAGGCCACGACCGTCTCCGGGGCGTCGGTGACGACGACGAGCGGATCGGCCGGATCCTGCCCCACCGCGCCGAGCGTCGGCTTCGCGTAGAGAAACGCCATCGATTCGGGCTGCCCGCCGGCTCCTTCGGCGCCCGCCGGCCCGTCGCCCCAGTCCATCACGACCGGCGCCGTCATCTTGATCTCGTTGCGCTCGATGTGGCGGAAGAGCTTCATGAACGCGCCGTTGCCGCCCTGCTTCCCGGCCGCCCGCGCGAGCCGATGGGCGGGATAGGTCTTCACGATCACCTCGCCCACGGGCCCCGGCCCGGGAAACCCTGCCGGTAGCGCCGCCTCCGACACCATCCACGGTCGCCCCACGTTGTCCTCCCCGCAGGCCGGCCCGGCGACGAGCGCCGCCGCACAGAGCACGATGCCCACCGCGTGCCGGAATCGTAGCTTTCCAGTCATGGATCACGCGCTCCGGGGGGGGCCTGCAGCCGGGCTTGTTGCTTGGCCATACGGTACCATGGAGAGAGATTCCCATGGCATCCGCGTCCGCCACATCGACCCAGACGTCCCCCGACCTGGCCCAGACACTCGGGGTTCTCCGCGCCTCGCGCGCGGTGCGGCTGGATGACGCTGAGATCTCGGCGCTGGCGGCGGCTCTCGATGGCATGTCCGCCACCTCCATCGAGTTTTTCGGTTCGCGCACCGATCCAGCCGCGCGTGGCGGCGACATCGACATCCTGATCCTCTCCGATGCTCCCCGGCTGGAGACCGCACGGCGGGTAAGCAGTCGATTCTTCATGCACTGCGAGGAGCGGATCGATGTCGTCGTGCTCAATCCGGTGCGCTTGAGCGCTGCCGAGGAGGCATTCCTCCATTCGCTACGGCGCGTGAGGATCGTATGACGGCGGAGCCACTCCTGGCCGACTCGGCCGCCAAGTTGCGGGCCGCGCTCGAGCTCGTGTTCGCATCGGCCACGACCTATGCTCCCTACGAGCCAGGTCGCATCTATTCGCCGAAGGAGCGTGAACCATATGACGCGCTCAGCGACCGCTTCCTGCGGGCCTTCGAGTCGAGCCTGAAGTTTTTCCGGACGTGGGAGCGGGTGCGGGAAGCAAACATCTCTGAAACGTTTCGCGACCAGCTGCTCCGGATGGAAAAGGTGGGATTCATCAGTGATTTGGGCATGTGGATCTCGCTCCGGGATCTCCGCAACCGGGTGGTGCACGACTACCTGCCCGACGAGCTCGCAGACCTGTATGCCGCGATCATCGATGAGGCACTGCCGGAGTTGCGGCGGCTCGACGAGGCCGTCGTGCGCCGGGTGGGTACTTGACGGTTGAAGAGCGCCGGCACGCAGACCCCGTCGCTTCCGCTCCGGGCTTTTTGTTGGGCCAGCTATGCGCGCCATCCCAACAAGCCCCGGGCGGAAGCCCGGGGGTGCCGCGTCACTCCGGCAGGGGGCGGCCCTTCGTTTCGGGGATCAGCCAGATGAGGGCGGCGCCCATGAGGTAGATGCCCGAGAGCCAGAGGCCCGCGCGGGGAAAGGCCTCGACCTCGACCCTCGAGGGATCGAGTCCCTGCGCAAAGAACGCCACGAGCGGCGCGGTCTGCAGCGATCCGATCGCCGCGAGCACGCGGCCGAAGTTGAAGGCGAAGCCCTGTGCCGTCGTGCGCACCGCCGTCGGAAAGAGTTCGGGGAGCACGAGCGGAAACCAGCCGTAGAACCCGGCCGTGGTCACGCTCGCGAGCGTGGCCGCGGCGAGGAACGTGCCGCCATACGCTTTCGCTCCGAGATACAGCCAGGCGATGCTCGCGATCGAGGCCAGGCACAGCCCCGCATACACGATCCGTCGGCCAAACCGCCCCGCCGCGAGCGCCACGGCGAGCGTGCCCACGATCGCCCCGATCCCCATCGCGATCTGCGTCGTCTCCTTCACGTGCCAGGAGGGCGTGGCCCCGGCC
>JBJSZP010000011.1:0-3570 GCA_046090365.1 Planctomycetia bacterium | reverse complement strand
TCAACTGGAAAGGGGAGGCGAGGGGTTGCCCCTACCATTGAGCCGGCGTGAGTCACCAGCGGAGCCATGGATGGCGCAGCGCCTGTGACTCCGAGCGAACGAAGCCCAGGGATGGGCGCAGTGAGCGTCCGGCGAGATGGTACGGGGCAACCCCGAGCCGGCGCAGCTGGGTTGACCGCAAACAGGCGGGACGCCTGTCCTACAACTCGACAGGCTGAAGCCTGTCCTACGCGGGGGCGGGGAGTTCGACGGGGCGGGCAGGGGGGACGCGCACCTCGATGCGGTCGCCGACCACGCGGGTTTCGAAGACGTCGACCTTGAGCTTCGGGTTGTCGCACCAGGCGCCGTCGGCGAGGCGAAACCGCCAGGCGTGCCACGGGCAGGTGACGACGCCGTCGCAGAGCGGGCCGGAGCCGAGGGAGGCGCCCATGTGCGGGCAGAGGTCGTCGATCGCCGAGTAGGTGGTGCCGTCGAAGAACAGGGCCACGAGCCGGCCGGCCACCTCGTAGGTGCGGCCCTCGCCGGCGGGGATGTCGCCCAGTTTCGCCACGGCCGTGAATCCGACGTCGTCCATGCCCTTGGGTGTACCATACGCGGCATGCCCGACGCATCCGACACCGCCGCGGCCCGAGCGGCGCCGGCGCCCCAGCCTCGCGCCACCGCGATCAGGCTCCTCGCGCTCGATGTCGACGGCACCGTGTGCGACAGCCGGCACGAGATCGCCGACACCACGTGCGCGGCGATCGCCCGCGTGCAGGCCGCCGGCATCCGCGTGGTGCTCGCCACCGGGCGTCGCTACCGCGACACGCTGCCGGTGGCCGCGCGGCTCGGCGTCGACGCGCCGCTCGTGACGGCCTCGGGGGCGCTCGTGAAGGATCCGCGCTCCCATGCCACGCTCGAGCGGGCGGCGTTCGACGCCGAGGTGCTCGCCGGCGTGCTCCGCCTGATCGTCGAGCGGGGGCACGAGCCGATCCTGTATTCCGACAGTTACGCCGCGGGATTCGACTTCCACTGCCGCCGGCTGCCCGGCCCGGCGGGGGCGGGCTCCGGCGTCGACGAATACCTCGACCGCAACCGGGCGCTCGCCGACGTGCGGCCCGACCTCGATCGGGCGCCGCCGGCCGGGGTGTTCGCCGGGTTCGCGATGGGGTCGCAGGCGGCGATGCACGACCTCGAGGCGGCGCTCCACGACGCCTGGCCGGGCCGGCTGGCGCTGCACACGATCCGCAGCCCGCGCTACCGCGACTGGATGTGCGAGATCGCCCCCGTCGGGTTCACGAAGTGGTCGGGGCTCGTGGCCGTGGCCGGCCGGCTCGGCATCGAGCCCGACGCGATCTGCGCCGTCGGCGACGACGTCAATGATCTGCCGATGATCCAAGCGGCCGGGCTCGGGATCGCGATGGGCAACGCCACGGCCGCCGTCCGCGCGGCCGCCGATCACGTGGTCGGCACGCACGACGACGGCGGTATCGCCGACGTGGCCGACCTCCTCCTCGCCGGCCTTGCCCAGACCGCGCCGCCTGCCGGCCCCAACGTGGGTTGAAGCGGCCGCCGGCGTTTTCTATACGTCTGCGGCGCAACCCCGGGCAGCCGTCAGCATGGACCTCAAGCTCCACCGTCCGCACGGCTGCTGCCATCGGTCCGGCCGTCCGTTCGTGCCGGGCGAGGTGTTCTATTCGTCGCTCGTGCGGTCGCCCGCGGGGCTCGAGCGGATCGACTGCGCGGCGGAGTGCTGGGCCGGGCCGCCCGAGCGGACGCTCGCCTGGTGGCGGTCGTCGTATCCCGCGCCGCAGCGCGGCGGGCCGGAGCTTGCGCCGGTCGACGTGCTGCTCGACGTGCTCGAGCGGCTCGACGGGCAGCCCGACGAGGCCGCCCTCCGCTACCTGCTCGCCCTCGAGCTCGTGCGCCGCCGCGTGCTGCGCGTGGCGGAGGAGAAGCGCGACGCGGAGGCGGGAGAGGGCGACGGCAGCGTCGCCACGCTCCCCCAGCTGCAGCTCACTTGCCGCCGCCGCGACACCGCCTACACCGTGGCCGTCGCCCCGCCCGCGCCGGCCGGCGCGGCCGCCGTGCAGGAGCGGCTCACGTCGCTGCTCTGGTCGGGAGGTGCGGCATGACCGTCCGCCCGTGGGCCACGTTCGCCGCGGTCGTGCTCGCCGTGGCGTCGAGCGGCGCGAGCTGCCCGCAGGTGCTGCGGGGCTACCAGGTGGGCACGATGCCGCTGCCGCGCACGCTGCCGCCGCAGGCCACGCTCGACCAGGTGATCGCGAGCGTCCACGACAACACGCAGCGCGTGCGGAGCTACATGGCCCCGCAGGCCGTGCTGGCCGCCCGCGGCGTGCCGCGGCTGGCGGCCCAGGTGGCCTGCGAGCCGCCGCGCCGGTTTCGCCTCCGGGCCCAGACGTCGGTCACGGGAAGCGAGCTCGACATCGGCAGCAACGACGACCTCTTTTGGCTCTGGATTCGCCGCCACCAGCCGCCGGTGATGCTGTTCTGCCGCCACGACCAATACGCGCAGTCGTCGGCCCGCCGCCTGCTGCCGTTGCGGGCCGACTGGATGCCGGAGCTGCTCGGCCTCGTGAGCTTCCGCCCCGACGACAGGCACGAGGGGCCGTTTCAGCTGCCCGACGGCCGGCTCGAGATCCGCAGCCGGATCACCGCCCCCGACGGGGAACTGCTCAAGTCGACGCTCGTCGACGCCACCACGGGCCTCGTCGTGGAGCAGCACCTGTTCACGCCGGCCGGCGAGCGGCTCGCGAGCGTGCGCACGTCGCGGCACCGCGTCGATCCCCCATCGGGCGCGGCGCTGCCGCGGTTCATCGAGGTGTCGTGGCCGGCCTCCGGCGTCGACTTCCAGCTGGAGCTCACGTCGATCACCACGAACACGCCGTCGACCGATCCGGGGCAGTTGTGGCAGATGCCCGCCTACGAGGGCTACGAGCCGGTGGATCTCGCCGACCCGTCGGTGGTGATCGGCCCGCCGCCGGCGCCCTGACGGCTGCGGCCTCGCGGCCGCCTCAGGACTGCGGGATGCCGCCCCCGTGGTCGCGCATCTTCTGCCGCGCCTTCGAGAGCGTGGGGCCGATCGATCCCACCGGCAGGCCGGTGAGCAGGCTGATCTCGCCGTAACTGCGCGCCTCGAGATGGTGCAGGCGGATCAGGCGGGCCTCGGTCTCGTCGAGCGTGCCCAGCAGGGCCTCGATGGCCTCGCGGTTCACGAGCGCCCCGACCGCATCGTGGCGATCGACCTGCTCGCGGCCGTCGCCCACCGGGATCGGCCGCCGCGCGCGGGCCTGCTGCATCGCTCGCACCGCCACCCGCCGCGCGATCACCGTCAGGTAGGTGGGCAGGCTCGACCGTCCGGCAAACGCCCGCAGCGCCGCCGCGTCGTTCCGCAGCAGCTCCACGAGAACCTCGGCGATGACATCATCGCGCTCCCCGCCCGAGAGCGGCAGCCCGTGCTGGGCGCTCGTGCGATCGACGACATGCCCGAGGAGCCCCGCGAACCGGCCCACGAATTCATCCCAGGCGCCGGGGGCCGACGCCAGGCAGGCCCGCACCAGCTGCTGGTGG
>JBJSZP010000010.1:0-1062 GCA_046090365.1 Planctomycetia bacterium | reverse complement strand
ATCGTGATCGGCTCGCTCGCCCGGCTCTGCCCGGAGAAGGGGCTCGACCAACTGCTGCGGGCGGTCGCGATCCTCGCGGCGACGCACGACGTGTCGCTCGTGGCCGCAGGGGCGACGACTGCGGCAGAGGCCGCGTATCTGCGGGAGTGCCGGAAGCTCGCGGATGAACTCGGCGTGGCGGAACGATTCACGTGGCTCGGCCAGGTGGATCGTGCGGGCAAACTCCGGCTGCTCGAGACGTGCGACGTGTTCGCGATGCCCACGGCCCATCTCGAGGCGAAGGGCCTGCCCGTCATCGAGGCGATGGCGGCCGGAGTGCCCGTCGTCGCCCCTGATCACGGTGCGTTTCCCGAATTGCTCGCGGGCGGCGCGGGGCTCCTCCACGCGCCGAACGATCCGGCGGACCTCGCGCGGACGATTCGCGAGGTGCTCGATGACCCAGCGAGGGCGGCAGCGCTCGGCGCTGCGGGCCACGCCTGCGTGCGCGAGCGGCACACGTTCGCCACGATGGCGGCGGGCCACGAGCAGGTATACGCGGACGTGCTCGCGTAGGACAGGCTTCAGCCTGTCCTACATGTCGAGCGGAAAGGGGCTCAGGTTCTCGAGGCCCGTCTCCGTGACGAGGTAGTCGTTTTCGAGACGCAGGCCCGGCGCCAGGTCCGGGGCATAGAGCGCTGGCTCGACCGCGATCACGTCGCCTGCCTCGAGCACGTCGTCCCACGCCGGATTCAGGTGCGGCGCCTCGTGGACGAAGAGGCCGATCCCGTGGCCGAGGTGGCTCGACCAGGTGCCGACGGGCGCGGTGGCGAGCCACGCCTGTACCTCCGCGTAGATCGCCCGGCAGCTCGCGCCGGGCTTCGCGATCCGCTCCACGAGCGCGAGGGCGCCGCACACGTGCTCCCAGGCTGCGAACTGGAGGTCGGTGGCCTGCCGATTCACCGCGATCGCCCGCGACGTGTCGGCGAAGTAGCCGCGGTAGGCGGGGCCGAGGTCGAGGATGTAGAGATCGCCCGCGGCGCAGGCGCGATCCCGTGGCGGCCCGCCGCGCATCCCGCAGGCGTA
>JBJSZP010000009.1:0-4706 GCA_046090365.1 Planctomycetia bacterium | reverse complement strand
CGAGTTGCCGCGGTTGAATTTCCCAGCCGCGAATGCACGGGTGATCGCGATCCTCGGAGGCGAAAACGCGACCGTCGGTCACGGGGGGTCGTAGCCGCCGGGGTTCCAGGGGTGGCAGCGGCAGATGCGGGCGAGGCCCTTGAGGCTTCCGCGGACCGCACCGTATTTGTTCACTGCCTCGCGGAAGTAGGTGCTGCAGGTGGGCTGGAACCGGCAGTGCCGGCCGAGCAGCGGGCTCAACGTCACCTTGTAGAGGAGCACGAGGCCCACGAGCACGGCACTCGCCACGCGGTCGCAGAGGCGGGCGATGGCGTGGACGAGGTCCATCGGTCACTTCCCCGCGAAACCTGGCCGGGCGGTGATCCGCCGCGCGAGCGTCTCGAGCGTCTCCTCGACGAGCCGCGCCCCGCCGGCGCCGGCGGGCACCGTGCGGGCCTTCACCACCACCACGTAATCGGCCGGAGGCAGGCGCGGCCGCACGCGGCGAAACGCCTCGCGCAGCCGCCGCTTCCAGCGGTTGCGGACGACGGCGCCGCCCACGCGGCGCGACACCGACACGCCCAGCCGCGCCACCGCCGGCTCTTCCTGGCTTGCCGCCGCATGCATCACGAGCCCGGCCGCAGCGGCGGTCCGCCGCGCCGCGAACACGCGCTCGAAGTCCGCCGGTCGCCAGACCCGCGCCGCCTTCGGGAAGCCTTCTGCGGCCATCACCAGCGCAGCGCCGTGCGCGGCCCCGTTTTCGCCGCCTGCTCCGCGGCCGCGGCCGCGGCCAGCAGCGCGTCGCGGGCGGCCGCATCGGCCGCGTCCGGCAGCACGATCTGCACCTCGGCCACGAGGTCGCCCTTCGCGCCGTTGGCATGTCGCACGCCCATGCCGGCCGCCCGCAACTTGCGTCCCCCCGACGTGCCGGGCGGCACCTTGAGCGCGATCGTTCCCCACGGCGTCGGCAGGTCGACCTTCGCGCCCTGGATCGCCTCGGAGATCGTCACAGGCAGCGTCACCTCGAGCGTGTCGCCGGTGCGGCGGTAGACGGGATGCGGCTCCACACGGACGTCGAGCAGGAGGTCGCCGGCGGGGCCGCCTCCCGACCCCGGCAGCCCCTGGCCGCGCAGCCGCATCCGCGCGCCGTCGGGCAGGCCCTGCGGGATCGTCACGCTGATCGTCTCGGTCTTGCCGCCGCGGTCGAGCCGCACGTCGGTCTTGCCGCCGTCGATCGCGAGCTTGAAGGGGATGTCGATCCGGGCGGTGACGTCTTCGCCGGCCGCGCGGGCCTGCCGCCCGCGCCGGCCTCGGGCCCGCGTTCCCCCGCCGCCGAACAGGTCGCCGAAGCCTCCTCCGCCAAACAGGCTCTCGAGGTCGATCTCACCGCCGCCCGGAAACCCGCCGCCCCCGGGGAAGGGCCCGCGGCCGCCACCCCAGCCGCCGCCGGGGCCGCCGGCGCCCACGCCCTCGAACGCGCTGCCGTAGCGGTCGTACATCTCCCGCTTGCTCTGGTCGTTGAGCACGTCGAACGCGGTCTGCACCTGCTTGAACTTCTCCTTCGCCGCGGCGTCGTCGGGGTGCAGGTCGGGGTGGTATTTGCGGGCGAGCTCGCGGTAGGCCTTGCGGATCTCCTCCGCCGAAGCCGTCCGGGGCACGCCGAGCGTCTGGTAGTAGTCCTCCGCCATTCCGCAATCCTAGGGCGTGGTTCCGCCGTCGTTCAAGGAGCCGGTGCTGCTTCGGCGCCGCCGCGGCGCTCGAGAAACTCGATCTGGCAGCGGATCGCCGGCTGCCCTTCGGCGGGCCGCAGCATGTGAAACACGCCGTGCTCGTCGAGTTCCCGCGCCCGCACGTTGTCGGCCAGGTACGTCGGCACGATCTCGCGCAGCACGCGCTGCTTGAGGTCGGGGGCCAGGATCGGAAACATCACCTCGACGCGGCGGAAAAAGTTCCGCGGCATCCAGTCGGCGCTCGCCAGGAACACCTCGGCATCGTCGTCGGGGCCGAACACGTACACGCGGCTGTGCTCGAGGAACCGGTCGACGATGCTGCGCACGCGGATCGTCTCGCTCAGGCCCTTCACGCCCGGCCGCAGGCAGCAGACGCCGCGGGCGATGATGTCGATCGGCACGCCGGCCCGGCTGGCGGCATACAGCGCCTCGATCACGCGGTGGTCGACGAGCGAGTTGAGCTTGGCGAAGATCCGCGACGGCAGGCCCGCCTCGGCCCTGCGGGTCTGCTGCTGGATCAGCTCGAGCGTGCGCCGGTGGAGGTCGTTCGGGGCGACCACCAGCCGCTGCCAGTCGTGCCCCTGGGCGTAGCCGGTGAGCAGGTTGAACAGCGCCGACGCATCCTCGGCCACCGCCTCGTCGGCCGTGAACAGCCCGAGGTCGGTGTAGGTGAGGGCCGTCGTGGGGTTGTAGTTGCCCGTGCCAAGGTGCACGTAGCGCCGCAGCGACTGCCCCTCCTGCCGGACCACGAGCGACACCTTGCAGTGCGTCTTCAGATCGAGGAACCCGAACACCACGTGCACGCCGGCCCGTTCGAGCTGCCGCGCCCAGCTCACGTTGTTGGCCTCGTCGAACCGGGCCTTGAGCTCCACGAGCGCCGTGACGTGCTTCCCCGCCTCGGCCGCCGTGATCAGGGCTCGCGAGATCGGTGAATCGCCGCTCGTGCGGTAGAGCGTCTGCTTGATGGCGAGCACCCGCGGGTCGTTGGCCGCGCTCGTCACGAAGTCGACGACGGGATCGAACGACTCGTAGGGATGGTGGAGGAGGATGTCCTGCCGGGCGATCGCGGTGAAGATGTCTTCGCCGCGCCGGCCGAGGCCGCGCGGGATCCGCGGGGTGAACGGCTTGTCGCGGAGCCGCTCGTGGCCGGGCAGCTTGTAGAGCTCCCAGAGCGCGGTGAGATCGAGCGGCCCGTCGATCCGATACACCTCGCTGTAGCCCGCCAGCACCTTCCCGCCCGCGGCAGCCGTGCCCATGCCGTCGTCGCCGGGGGAGGCGTTGTGCAGCCCCTCCTCGTCGATGATCAGCCGGGCGAGCGACTGGTCGGCCTTGGAGGCGATCTCGATCCGGACCGCCTGCCCCCGCTGCCGGGCCTTGAGGCGGTCCTCGATCAGCCGCAGCATGTCGTCGGACTCCTGCTCGAGAAGCTCGAGGTCGCTGTCGCGCGTGATGCGGAACGCCGTCCACGACTTGACGTCGAAGCCGCCGAACAGCTCCGGCAGCCGCGCCGCCACGATGTCTTCGAGCAGCACGAACGACGTGCGCCCCGGGGCGGTGCCGGTCACGCCGACGATCCGGGGCAGCACCTGCGGCACCTGGACCACCGCGAACATCTGCTTGGGCCCGAGGGCCTCGGCGTCTTCGGAGGCGATGTGCTCGAGCATCACGCCGAGGTACAGGCCCCGGTTGTGGTAGCGGGGCGAGGGATGGGCGGGGTCGACCGCCATCGGCGTGAGGATCGGGCGGGCCCGTTCGCGGAAGAACCGATCCACCTCGTCGAGCTGCTGTCCCCCGAGATCGGCATAGCGCAGCAGTTCGAAGCCCTCGGCGATCATCGCCGGCCCGATGCTCTCCTTGAGGCAGCGATACTGCCGGGCCACGAGCTCCTGCGTGCGCACGGCGATCCGCTGGAGCTGTTCGAGCGGCCGCAGGCCGTCGGGCGCGTAGTCCTGCGGCGCGCTCTCGCCGAACGCCTGCTCCCGGAGCCCCGACACCCGCACCATGAAGAATTCGTCGAGGTTCGAGCTGAAGATCGCGAGAAACTTCAGCCGCTCGAGCAGCGGATTGTCGGGATTCTCGGCCTCCTCGAGCACGCGGAGGTTGAACTCGAGCCAGCTCAGCTCGCGGTTCAGGAAACACTCGGGGCCGAAGGTGGTTTCGGGCGGGGCGGCGTCGGTGGCCATGGGCGGGGCGGGAAGATGGTCGTGGGGGAGCCGAAACAACCAGTGTACCTTTGAGAGGCCGACCCCACAGGCCAGTTTGCGTTTCACACGGGAACCACCCATGACAGCCGCCCGCCTGCCGGATGCGTTTGCGCCGGGCACGCGCGGCTGGTGCGTCGCGCTCGCCTGCACGCTCGAAGCCTCGGCGCCGAAGCCCGGCAACGTGCACCCCCTCGTGGACTATCCCGACCTCTCGCATGCCGAGCTCGTGGCCGCCGGGGCCGCGATCGCCGCCGTGCTCAATGCGGCGGCCTCACGGCCGGTCGGAGCCACGATCCGGGCGGCGGTCGAGGCGTCGCGCAGCGTGACGCGGTCCAACGCCAATCTCGGCATCGTGCTCGCCGTCGCGCCGCTGGCCGCCGTGCCCGGCGGCATCGCCCCGACGCCGGCGGCCGCAGCGGCGGTGCTCGCGGCCCTCGACGCCGCCGACGCCCGCGACTGCTACGCGGCGATCGCGCTGGCCCGGCCCGGAGGCATGGGCGCCCGCGACCGGTGGGACGTCGCGGGAGCCCCCCCGGCCGACCTCCTCGCGGCGATGCGCGACGCCGCCGACCGCGACCAGATCGCGCGGCTCTGGGCCCATGGCTACGACCCGTTGTTCACGGGCCTCGTGGCCGACATCGACCGCGCCATCCTCGCCGGCCACTCTCTCGGCACCGCGATCGTGCGCAGCTTCCTCCAGCAGCTCGCCCGGGAGCCCGATTCGCTCATCGCCCGCAAGCATGGCCGGGCCGTGGCCGCCGCCGTGTCGGCCCGCGCCGGCGCCGTGCTCGCG
>JBJSZP010000008.1:0-1090 GCA_046090365.1 Planctomycetia bacterium | reverse complement strand
GCCGCCGCATTGCGGCGGCGCTCATGCACGAACGCGCGCCGTTGGCACGCGTGACGATCGTGTGCGGCAAGGGCAACAATGCCGGCGATGGATTCGTGATCGCCCGGCACCTTGTGAACCTCGGGCACGACGTTCGCCTGCTCCTGGCCTGCGATCCGGCCGAGTATCGCGGTGATGCGGCGATCAACTGGCGCATGGTGGAGAAGGCCGGCATCCCGGCAGCGCTGCTGGCGTCCGCCAGTCGGGAGCAATGGGAGCGGGCGCTCGCCGGGGCCGACTGGATCGTCGACGCGTTGCTCGGCACCGGGGCGACGGGCGCGCCGCGTGGGACGGTCGCCACGGCGATCGAGGCCGTGAATGCCTTGGTGGACCGCGATCGCGGCGGTGTCTTCGCCGTCGATCTGCCCTCCGGGCTCGACTGCGACACCGGCCTCGCGCCGGGGTCGTGCATCCGGGCGAACCTCACCGGCACGTTCGTGGCGCGGAAAGTGGGCTTCGACGCGCCCGCAGCAGCCGCCTTGCTCGGCGAGGTGCACGTGCTCGATATCGGCGCACCAGCGAATTGCCTCATCGACGCCCGCTCACGGCTCGAACGCTCGTGAAGCTGGGCGGCCCAGCCCGCTTTACTGCAGGTGCCGGCTCAGAAAGGTCCAGCCGAGGGCGTCCATGAACGCCCGCTGCTTGTTGTCGGCCGCGCCCCCGTGGCCGCCCTCGATGTTCTCGTAGTAAAGGACGTCCTTCCCCTGCTCCATGAGCAACGCCGTCATCTTGCGGGCATGGGCCGGATGGACGCGGTCGTCGCGGGTGCTCGTCGTGATCAGGATCGGCGGATACGCCTTTGCTTCATCGACGTTGTGATACGGCGAGAAGCCGCAGATGAACGCCCACTCCTCCGGCTTGTCGGGGTCGCCGTATTCCCCCATCCAGCTCGCGCCGGCGAGGAGCTTGTTGAACCGCCGCATGTCGAGGAGCGGCACCTGGCAGACGACCGCGCCGAAGAGATCTGGGCGCCGGGCGTACATGTTGCCCACGAGCAGGCCGCCGTTGCTGCCGCCCATGATCCCCAGATGACGTGGCGAGGTGACCTTCC
>JBJSZP010000007.1:0-8501 GCA_046090365.1 Planctomycetia bacterium | reverse complement strand
CACAAGCGGTCCTGGCGTCTCGAAAGAACCTGCGAGTCTTTATTCCCACTGTGACCGGTAGCGCCGCGGGTCTAACTGGGGACTAAATGGCCGTCAAAAGTACTGGTGACCTTTGTCTTTCGCAAGGGTTCGGCCGCCATCGGTGTTCTCGCCCCATCAGTATTCCCCAATGGGTTCCCCTCCGTCGATCGTCAGCATTGAACGAAAAAGTTCCCGGTCGAAGTCCCCAGCGGGAAGAAACTCGACGTGGCCATCGGCAAATCCCACGCCCATAAGGCCTCCCGCATGGCACTCCGAAGCGGCGTCGAGGAAAGCTGCGACGTCGCCGAACGGCGGATCTGGCCTGGTCCATTCGATGGCCATGGATGGGGGAATCTCCACGACCGCCACCGACTTTGACGTGCCATCCGAGAAGTCACGGAAGCCCCTCGGCTTGCCTTTTGGATCAAGAAACAATCCGGCTCCCTTGATGGCGATGTATGAGGTCATGCCGGGCGACGGTCCTTCGTTGTGCGAGGGACACCTGAAGAATGCAGGTATCTCACCAAGCAACTGAATGTTGTGCGGGCTGTCCCAGGGCTCTGTAAGGCGAAACCGGCGGTAGAGATCATGTTCCTCGAGGTAGGGAAGGATTGCGACTCGCCAACTCAGCAGAGGTGTGCCTTCGGCGTCATGGATGTCGGTCGGGAAAAAGTTATCACGCCCACCATCGCGTCTGCCCTGATTGCTGTCTGCATGCATGTGGAGACCAAGGAGGATCTGCTTCAGGTTATTGGAGCACGATATCCGTCTCCCAGCTTCACGGGCGGCGTTGACTGCGGAAAGTAAGAGAAGCGGAAGGATCGCCGCTTGGAGCACCGCAGAGCCAATGCTCAAGGTTATTCCCGCTTTTGCGAGACCGCGGCCCGATAGACGGGATGAACCAACACGCTCGCTTTCGCGAATCTGCCGCAGGCCGAGAACGCCGCACACGAATCCGGGAATTCCTGTCAAGCACGATAGAAAGATCGAAAGAACACCCAGAATCAAACTGGCAGTCGCCCAGCCGGACGTTTTTGTTGCAGGGGACGGATTGCCGATCGAAGTTTTTGGCGCCGGATATGCGGCGCCCGTGGTCGGAGCAAGGGCAGGCAAGGGTGGCGGTGTGGCAGCAGTCGCCGGTATGTCGAGCGTCTGGGTTTGGCTTGCCAGTACCCACTTTCCGTCCTGGCCAACCCGAAGAAAGTCAGTTTTTTTGAGTTTGCCAGAGCGGGCGAGTCGTTCGATGACGGCTCGTGAGAAGGGCCCTGATACCTTGTCGCTCCGCCGCACAAACCATTCGTCGGCTGCCATTGGTTGTCGCGTTGTTGCCGTAAGTTGCTTTAATACCCCGTGCCGGAGTAACTCTCGTGAGAGTGTACAGTCCCATCGAACGAGGGGCAAAGAGACCGACCGCGTGATCTACTGACGACCGGTCGCTCACGACCGGTCGATGACCAGCGGGTCGTGGGCGCGGATGTCGCCGATCCGCAGCGAGGCCTTGCCCGAGAGCAGGTCGTCGACGAGCGGGCCCACGAAGCCGGCCCGCCAGCCCGCGGCCAGCAGCGGCGGCCGCTCTTCGTCGTGGTAGCCGAGCTTGTAGGCCAGCAGGTCGCGCATGTCGGCCGCGGTGCCGACGAGGGCCGGCGCGATCTTCTGCTTGCGGCACACGCCCGCGATCGCCGTGGCGAGAAACTGCCCGAGCACGGCGAGCTGCGGCGGCGGCGGCGCCGAGCGACGCTCCCCGCCCGGCAGCTCCTCCTCGGGGCACTCGAGGCCGCGTTGGATCGCCTCCGCGAGGCCGTTCATGATGTGCCGCAGATCCGACCGCTGCATCCCGCGGACCGCGCCGATGTCCTTCGGGTCGGCGCTCTTGCGCTTGCAGAGCTCCACGAGCAGATCGTCGCGCAGCACCCGCTTGGGCGGCATGTCGCGGCTCTCCGCCACCTTGTCGCGCCAGTGCCAGAGCTCGCGGGCGATCGCCAGCTCCCGCCGCGGCATCCCGCTGATGCCCGAGATGCGGCGCCAGCGCTTGCGGGTGAACGACTCCTCGACGTCGTCCTGCCAGGTGGCCATCTCCTCGCGCATCCAGTCGGTGCGGCCGGCCGCGTCGAGCTTGCCCTCGAGCTTCTTCCACAGCTGCTCGAGGTGGCGGACGTCGTCGAGCGCGTAGTCGAGCTGCGCGGAGGAGAGCGGGCGGCGGCGCCAGTCGGTGCGAGTCTCCCCCTTGTTGGTCTGGACGTTCAGGAACCGGCGCACGATCGAGGCGTAGCCGGCGGGGTAGTCGTGGTCGACGAGGCCCGCCGCCACCTGCACGTCGAACAGCTGGGCGGGCCGGGCCTGGATCGCCTGGAGGATGAAGCCCATCTCCTCGCGGCCGGCGTGGACGACGGTCGTGCGGCCCGGATCGGTGAGCAGCCGCCAGAAGGGCTCGAGCTCGCGGACCGAGAGCGTGTCGATCACGGCGAGCACGCCCGGGGCCGCCACCTGGATCAGGCACAGCTGGCTGCGGTAGGTGTGCTCGGAGACGAATTCGGTGTCGAACGCGACGTGCGGATGGTCACCGAGGCGGGTCACCAGGTGCGCGAGTTGCGACTCGGTGGTGACGTGGTCGTACATGCAGGAGGATCAGAGGAAGAGGAAGGCCATGACCGCGAACACCGGCAGCAGCATGCCGAGACTGTAGAGCAGGTAGCCGAAGAAGCTCGGCATCCGCACCCCGGACTGCTCGGCGATGGCCTTGACCATGAAGTTGGGGCCGTTGCCGATGTAGGTCATCGCTCCCAAGAATACGGCGCCGAGGCTCACGCCGGCCAGTCGGCCCACGTCGACGCCGGCCATCACGGCCCCGTCGGCCGGCAGCGTCTGGGCGGTCTTGAAGAACACGAGGTAGGTGGGGGCGTTGTCGAGCATGCTCGAAAGCAGGCCCGTGGCCCAGAAGAACGCCTGCGGAGAACGGATGCCGAGGCTCGCCCCGTGCTCGTTGAGGAGGGCGAGGGCCGGCTGCATGCACACGAAGATGCCGATGAACAGAGCCGCCACCTCGAGGATCGCCCCGTAGGTGAAGCCGTTCTTCCGGCGGATCGCCCGCGAGCCGAAGAACAGCGAGGCCCCCACGAGGGCGAGCAGCACCGTCTCGCGCAGGAAGATCCAGGGGTGCCACGCCGTGCCCGGCACGGCCTTCGACGGATCAAGCAGGGCGACGGCGGCGATCACGCCGGCCATCAGCGGCGCGTTCGGCCACAGCCCGGAGACGGTGAGCCGCGTGGTCTGTCGCTCGTCGCGGGCGAGGTCGCGGGTCGACTCGCGCGGATACGCCAGGAACGTGTCCCAGGCCCAGTAGATCGCGAGGAGCACGCCGTTGGTGAACAGCCACGGCTTCCACAGGCTCAAGGTCCAGAAGAAGTCCACGCCCTGGAGGTAGCCGAGAAACAGCGGCGGATCGCCGATCGGGAGCAGGCAGCCGCCGCAGTTGCACACGAGGAAGATGAAGAACACGAACGTGTGGACGACGTGCCGCCGCTCGCGGTTCGTCTCCAAGAGCGGCCGCACGAGCAGCATCGCCGCGCCCGTCGTGCCGATGAAGCTCGCGGCCAGCGTGCCCACGCCGAGGAACGCCGTGTTCACGTTCGGCGTGGCCACGAGATCACCCTCGATCCGCACGCCGCCGCTGATCACGTAGAGCGCGAACAGGAGCACGATGAACGGGACGTATTCGGACAGGCAGGCGTTGGCGAGCACCGCCCCCGCCACGCCCCACGAGAGCCCTGCCGCTGCGGGCGCGACGGTGGCGTGTGCGGGAAAGTGGAGATCGACGGGCTGCCGGTGGAAAAACAGGTAGTAGGCGAGCGTCACGAGGCCGAGCAGGCTGGCCACGAGAAACTTGCTCGAATTGTGCTCCCACCAGTGGGCGAGCGGCGGGGTGAGCGGCAGGATCGCGATCGCGGTGAGCAGGAGGCAGAAGGGGACCACCGTGAAGGCCGGAGGCGCCGTGCCGGCGTGGTCGGCGTGCCCGCCGTGGGGCTCGGCGTGGCCGTCGTCGCCGTGTGCCGGCGCGTGCGCCGCTTGTGCGGCGACGAGCAAATCACGACCATGTTGCGGCCAGCCGGCGACCGCCGCGGCGGCGTAGGCCGCGAGCAGGAGGCCGATGCCGGCGAGCGTGCGGCCGGTGGCGTCGGAGCCGGCGCCGGACGCGTGGGAATCGTGCATGACTCGAACTCTCCGTACAACACAGCCGCCGGGGCGGCATCGTATGCGAAGCCGTGCGGGCGTGAAAGCGTGAAAGCATGACGGCCTCGATGCGTGCGCCCGCGGAGGAAATCTGGCTGCGCGGCAACGTGCGGCCCGCGGGGCTGCTCGTGGCGGCAGCGCTCGCCGCGGGGACGGCGCTCGCCGTCCTCGCCGTCCTGCCGTCGACCGCGGCGCTCGCCCGGCCCGTGGCGATTGCGTTTGCCCTCGTGGCCGGGCCGCTCGTGGCGGGCCTGGCGCTGGCGGCCGCCCAGCCGCGGCTCTCCCGGCGCGGGAGCGTGCTCAGGGTGCGGCTTGCGCCGCGGGTCGCCCACGACGTGCCGCTCGAGTTCGTGGAGTGCTTCTTCATGGGCTCGCACGTGCTGCCCGGGGCCGACGACCGCGACGACGTGCCCCGGCAGCGGGTGGGCACGCTCGTGATGCGGATCGCGGAGCGGGCTGCCGCGTGGCAGGCGCGGCCCACGTTCGCCCCATGGGGCCAATGGGCCGAGGGGGCGGTGGTGTTCGATGGCCGGTGGTGCGAGCCGTTGTCGGTCGAGTTGGCCCGGCGCTTGAGCACCCGGCTCGTCGAGGCGAAGCGGGAGTTGGCGGGGCACGACGCATGACGGGCAGCGGCGTGCTCGTGAGCGTGCGCGAAGCGGCCGAGGCCGAGGCGGCGCTCGCCGCCGGCGCGGCCGTGATCGACGTCAAGGAGCCGGCCCGCGGCTCGCTCGGCCGGGCCGAGGCGCGGGCGGTCGCCGCCGTGGCGCAAGCCGTCGGCGATCGCGTGCCCTGGACGCTGGCGGCAGGAGAGCTCGCCGAGGGCGTCGACGCGCTCGCGGCCTGGCTCGGCGCCGTGCGCGCGGCGCTTCCAGACGGCGCTGCCGGTCCGGCGGCGGTGAAGGTGGGCCTCGCCGGGATGGTCGGCCGCACGTGGCAGGCCGACCTCGCGCGGCTGCACGCAGCAGCGCCGCCCGGGTGCGCGGCCGTCGCCGTGGCCTATGCAGATTGCGACCGCGCGGGAGCCCCCGCGCCGCTCGACGTGATCGCCGCCGCGCGGGACGCCGGCTGCGCGTGGCTGCTCATCGACACGGCCGACAAGCGAGCGCCCGGGCTCTTCGGCCTGCGGTCGCGCGAGGAAGTCGCCGGCTGGGTGGCCGCGGCGCGGGCCCGCGGGCTCGGCGTCGTGCTCGCGGGCCGGATCGCGATGGGCGAAATCCCGCTCGCCGCATCGATTGGCTGCGATTTTGTCGCAGTCCGCTCGGCCGTGTGCTCCAATGTGGGCGCGGGCGACGTGCGGCTCGGCCACGTGTCGCAGGCGCTCGTCGCCGCGGCGGTGGCTGGCTGGGCCGCCGCCCGGCCGACCTGACATCCTCCCCGAGACCACGACGCCATGAAGCCGCTCGAAGTTCGCATCCCCCATCGACTGCCCCCCGCCGAGGTCCGGCGCCGTATCGACGACGCCGTCGTCCGGGCCCGCACGCAGTATGCGGAGACGGTCGGTCCGATCGAGGCCGCCTGGGAGACCGACGACCGGATGCGGGTCGGCCTCACCGCGATGGGCATGCAGTTCAATGGGACCGTCGAAGTCCGCGTGGAGGAGCTGCTCGTCACGCTCGTCCTGCCTGGCATGGCGGGGCTGTTTGCAGGCCGGATCCAGTCGGGGATCGAGGAACGATTGGGAGGGTTGTTGGGGTCGCAGCAGGTGTAGCGTCGCGACGCCACCTCGACCCGCCCGCGTGCCGATTTTCCAAGACGCCCTCCCTGGTCCGGCAGCCGGATGCCGGACCACGACGCCCACGAGGCCAGATGACCACGATCGACTCGATCATGCCCGCGCGGCGCCTCACCCGCGGCTTCGCCTGCCTGCTGCTCGCCGCGACGGCCGTGCTGCTGCCGGGGCCTGCGCGTGTCGAGGCGAGGCAGTCGGGCGTGGTGGGAATTCCCGAGGACGATCCGTTCGCCGACGAGCTCAACCCGTTCGGGTCGGGAAAGCAGCCGACGCGGCCCGCCGCGCCTCCGGAGCCGCCTGCAAAGCCGCCGATCAAACTTCCCGTGCCGTTTCCCGAACGGACAGTGCCGGGTGAACCCGCCGCCAAGCCCGCACCTCCCACACGGCAGGCGCCGCGGCCGCCGTCGCGGCCCGCCCGCGAGAGCGACCTCGACGCCCTCGCTCCCTTCCCGGAGGCGGAAGCGCCGGCCGAGGAGGCCGCGCCGTCGCCGGCCGAGGAGCTGCTACGCGAGGCGGAGCAGCTCGATCGCGAGGGCAAGCTCGCGGAGGCCCGCGACGTGCTCAAGAAGGCGGTCGAAGCCGACCCCAAGCTCACGCTTGCGCACCTCGCGCTTGGCGTGATCAGCCGCCGGCTCGGCGACTTCCGCGGCTCGGTCGACGCCTGTTCGGCCGGCCTCAAGATCGATCCCATGGACCCGGAGCTCTACCTGCGGCGCGGGATCGCGTGGTTCCACCTCGGTCTCCACGGCATCGCGCTCGAGGATTTTGAGGACGCTGCGGGCATCGCCTACGACGATCCGCGGCCCGAACTGTGGCGCGGGCTCGCCCTCATCGAACTCGGCCGGCCGCTCGAGGCGATCAACGCCTACGCCTCGGCCATCCGCCGCGACCGCACGTTCATGATCGCCTACCTCAACCGGGGCCTCGCCTACCTCTCCACCGGCGAGCCGCGGAAGGCGGAGTTCGACTTCGACCTCGCGATCCGCCACGACCCGCGCGACGTGCGGGCCTGGTTCAACCGGGGCGTGGCCCAGGCGGCCCAGGGCCGCTACGGCGACGCCGTCGAGTCATACTCCGCCGCGCTCGAGCTCGACCCGCGGCATGAGCCTTCGCTCAAGAACCGCGCCGTCGCCGAGCGGATGGTCAGCGGGGCGCGGCGCTGACGAAGAGCGTCTGGCCTTCGATCCGCCAGGCCAGGCCGCGGGACTTGGTGATTGCGTCGAAGAGCTGGTCGCGGGAGGCGTCGCGCACCTCCAGCCGCACGATCTCGCCGGGGGCCACGCCGATGCGGGCGAGGGCGGGCCGGTCGAGGTTGAGCGTGAGGGCAAACCGCCGGGCGAGCGTGGTCAGCAGTTCCTCGAGCGGCGCGGCGACGGTGAGCGTGTAGGTCGTGGCGGCCTCGGCCTGACCCGCCCCGGGTGCCGGGGACGCCCTCGGCAGCAACGGCTCGCCGCCGGCATCCGCTGCCGCAGCGGCGATCGCCACGATCGGATACACCGCGGCCTGGTCTCCGCGCGCGATCCGCGGCCTCCATTCAACCCGCCGGTCGAAGTGGGCGAGCAGGAGATCGATGCGGTGCGCAAGCGGCAGCGACGGCAGCTGTGCAGCCGGAAAGTGATCGTGCGGCAGGTCGTCGAGGCCGGCGAGTGTGATGCCGGCCTCCGCGGCGGCGGCGGCGATGACCTCGCGCGGCACCGCGCCGTCGGGCCACTGGGCCTTCCGGCTCGCGAGGGCCGCCGTGCGAAAGCGGGGCGCGAGGGCACGGAGTTCGTCGGCCCGCAGCCGCTCCGCGGCCGCGAGGGCGGCCCCGCGGCCGAGCGGCACGAGCCGGACGTGGCCCGCGTAGGCGACAGCTTCGGCGCCCGCCGCGGCGGCCACGCGGGCGAGCACGGCGGCGAGTGGCTCACCGTCGGCATCGAGGCTCACGGGCGTGCCCGGGTTGATGCGGCGGTCGACGACGATGGCCACGCCGCCGATCCCGGCGAGGCGATCCGCCGCCGCGCGGAGCGGCAGCCCCGTCCATGCGGCCGTCACGGGGGTGGCGAGCGCGCGGGGCAGCGCATCGGCCGCGCGGGCCGCGGGCGCGGCGAGCACGGCCGCCAGGGCGATGCCGGGGAGTGCCGTGCGCCATCGTGTCGTGCGTGATCCCATCGCGGCTCCGTCGGCCAAGCCCGATGCGCGGTTCGTTCGCCGCGGTGGGGTGCCGCGGTGGAGTATAGTTTCGCCCGCCGCCTTCATGAGGATGCCGATGCCCGATCGTTTCGCGCGGGATACGACGGTGGTGGTGCTCGGCTGCGGCATCAACGGGGCGGCCCTCGCCCGGGAACTGCTGCTCTCGGGCGTCCGCGTTGTCGTCGTCGAGGCCGGCGACATCGCCTGCGGCGCCACGGCGTGGTCGACGCGGCTCGTGCACGGCGGCCTGCGGTATCTGGAATACGGCGAGGTGGGGCTCGTGCGCGAGAGCCTCCACGAGCGCGACCGGCTCGTGAGGCTCGCGCCGCACCTCGTGCGGCCGCTCGGCTTC
>JBJSZP010000006.1:0-2680 GCA_046090365.1 Planctomycetia bacterium | reverse complement strand
CTGCATCGACTTGCCGAGCCCCATCTCGTCGGCGAGCACGGCGCCGTGCCGCGGCAGGAGAAACGCCATGCCGTCGAACTGGAAGGGAAACGGCGGCCGCGGAAACTCGAGCCGGCTCGTCTCGAGGATCGTCTCGAGGTCGGGCTGGAGGAGGAAGAAGAATCGCTCGGAGAGCTTGACGACGTCGCGCGGGGGGAGGATGCGGGTGCGCTTCCGCGCCGGCGGGGCGTCGCCGGCCGGCGCGGCGGCGCGGCGCTCGCCGATGGGGCGGCGCGGCGGTGCGGCGGCGGGCTCGGCGGCCGGCGCAAACGAAAAACCGCTCACGGCGGGGGGCGCGATGAGGAGCGGCACGCTCACGACCGTCGGCGACGGCACCTCCACCGGCAGCCGCAGCGCGGCGGGCGCGGCGAGGCGCGGGTCGATCGCCGGGAGCAGGCGCGCAGCGGGCAGCGCGAGCTCCGCGGATCGGAGCGAACGCACAGGCCCGAGCGGCGGTTCGGCGGCGGTCATCGAGCGGCCGAGCCGGAGGCCCGCCTCATGAGAGTGGTCAGTGCTTCTGCGCTTCCTCGAGCGCGGCGCGGATTCGCTCGAACGGCTCGCGCAGGTCGACGGCGGCGGCCAGTGGCGCGAGCGACTCGCGGAGCACGGCTGTGGCCGCATCGTCACCGGCCGGGCCGCTCACCCGCGCGGCGCCGAGTTCGAAGCCGACCTGTGCATCCGGGCCGGTGACGAACGCCACGGGCAGATGCGTGTGCGGTCGAACCGTGAGCATCGACTCGACGTCGGTGAGCACGACGAGCGGCGTGAGTGCCCCCTCGGCGATCAGCGTGGCCCCGATCTGCTGGCCGTGCAGGTGGCCCTGGAGCGTCGTCCCGTAGAGGATCTGCTGGGCCCGCGACACCTTCACCGGGGCCGTGCAGTGAAACTCGAGCGGCCGCCCCGCAGGGTCGACGAGCAGGTAGCCACCGAACAGCCCGTGCGTCGGCGAGTCGACCGTCGTGAGAAAGCCGTAGGCCGGGGACGGCGAGGCGCGGTCCGAAGACATCGATGCACGGCTCCCCTGGGGTCGGCAGCCGCACTGTGCGGCCCTTCGACCCATCCATCGGGCGTGGTGGCGGGCCACTTGAGCCCCCGGGCGGTGCTGCCGTCCACGTTCTTTTCGCCGGCCCCGAACCACAAACTGGGAAAACCCTGACGGCCGGCGCGGAAAACCTCCCGTTCGTGGAAACTCCGGCACATCCTGCCTACCATAGTGGCTGCTGCGGGTGATCATTCACGGTCCCCGCACCCGAAGGACGCAGTGCCATGCAAGACGGCCCTCCCGTGTTCACGCAGTTCGAGATCTCGGCCAGTTCGGTCGCTTCGGGATCCAATCCGGCGCTCAACGCCGACCCGAACGAGACCAATCGCTTGCTCCGCGATATGATCGCGCTGCAGATGAAGTCGTGCGAACTGCTCGCCGAACTCGTCAACCAGGTGTCACTGCAGCAGCGGCAGCGGGTGGCCGAGCTGAAGGCCTGGAAGGAGGCGAACCCGGAGCTCGCCAAGTCGTGCCGTCAGGCGGCCGAGTCGCTGTCCAAGGTGCACACCGAGTTTCTCGCGAGCATCGCCCGCGACGCCGCCGAGAACGCCGAAGACTTCGCCGACAGTGAATACGCGCTCGGCGAGTTCATCGACCGCTACGGCCCGCGGCTGGCCCACTTCAACGGCGTGCTCCAACTCTTCGCCCAGCTCGGCGCCCCGCTCCCCCAGACCGGCCCGGCCAACAACGGCTGACGAGCGTTCGAGAAGACGATGGCCACCGCCACCCCGACGAAGCCCCCCGTATTCGACGTCGCCAGCCCCGCTGCGGTCGCGGCCGCACGGGCCGCGCTCGACGCCCACGTCGTCGAGACGATGGCCTGGCACTTCCACGAGTCGACCGGCTGCCCCTTCTGGCTCGAATACGCGAAGTCGCTTCCGTTCAATCCGCTCACCAACGTCAAGTGCTACGACGATCTGAAGAAGTTCCCACCCTTCGAAGACGAGTGGCTCCGCGGCGGGCCGGTGCGCCGCTGGGTGCCGAAGGGCCTCGCCGACCAGCCGGCGTACGTGTTCGAGACGGGCGGCACGACGGGCATCCCAAAGTCGCGGTACAACTCGCGCGACTTCCGCACCGACTACGAGATGTTCAGCGACACGCTGCCCGAGGAGTTCTTCCCGCGGGGCGCGAACTGGCTGATGCTCGGCCCCTCGGGCCCGCGCCGGCTGCGGCTCTCGATCGAGCACCTCGCCCAGTATCGCGGCGGCATCTGCTTCTGCGTCGACCTCGACCCCCGCTGGGTGATCAAGCTCATCCAGAAGGGCTGGATGGAACACCTCGAGGCCTACAAGCAGCACTGCATCGACCAGGCGATCACGATCCTCGAGGCGGGCCACGACATCCGCTGCATGTTCACGACGCCGAAGCTCCTCGAGGCCCTGGCCCTGGCCCTGGAAAAGAAGGGCACGACGATCGGCAAGGTGGGGATCACCGGTATCTTCTCGGGGGGCACCGAGTTCACGCCGCAGTGGACGCGGTTCGCCGTGGAGGAGCTCCTCGACGGCGCCTTCATGACGCCCACCTACGGCAACACCCTCATGGGCCTCGCCGCCTCGCGGCCGGTGATCCCGGCCGACGGCTACACGATCGCCTACTACG
>JBJSZP010000005.1:0-1004 GCA_046090365.1 Planctomycetia bacterium | reverse complement strand
TCGGCGGGATTCTCACCGACGCCTTCGGGCCGGAGCAGGGGCCAGTGCAGGCCGCGATGCTGCGCGCGGCCCACGTGCGGGCCACGCCGCCGCTCACCCACCGGTCGCCGCTCACGGCTGGCGGCTGCTACGCCGTGGTCCGGATCGGTGATGCCGCGGCCTACGTCGAGCCGTTCACGGGCGAGGGCATCGGCTGGGCGCTCGCGAGCGCCCGCGTGTTCACCGATGCCGCCGCCGCGACGGCCTGCCCGGCCGCGTGCGCTGCCCTCTACCAGTCAGATCACGGCCGGCTGTTCACCCGCCAGCATGCCCGCTGCCTCGGCGTGGCCCGCGCCGTCCGGCATCCGCGGCTCCTCGCGGGCGCGGTACAGATCGCGCGCGTGGCTCCGCGGGTGGCGGCAGGCGTGCTGCCGTGGCTCGTCGGCGCAGGGAGGCTGCCATGAGCCTCACGATCCTCGGCCTCGGCACGTCGACGCCGCCGCGCAGCATCGCCCAGGCCGACGCCGCCACACTCGCGGCCGGGTTCAACAACGCCGAGCCGGGCCGCGAGCGCACGCTCACCGCCATCTATCGGCAGACACGCATCAAGAGCCGGGGGTCGGTGCTCCTCGAGGAGCCCGACCTCGAGCCCTTTGCGCAGAGCTTCTATCCGCCGGCGGGCGACGCCGACGATGCCGGCCCCACCACCGCGGCGCGGATGGACCGCTACCGCGAGGCGTCTGCACCACTCGCGATCGAGGCTGCCCGGTCGGCGCTCGAGGCCGGCGCCGTCGCCCCCGCTGCGATCACGCACCTCGTCACCTGCTCGTGCACGGGGTTTGCGAATCCCGGCCTCGACCTCGACGTCGTGGCGGCGCTCGGGCTTTCGGTGGGCGTGCAGCGGACGCACGTCGGGTTCATGGGCTGCCACGGGGCATTCAATGCCCTACGAGTGGCCGACGCCTTCGCCACGGCCGATCCGGAGGCGACCGTGCTGGTGGTCTGTGTCGAACTCTGCAGCCTGC
>JBJSZP010000004.1:0-3288 GCA_046090365.1 Planctomycetia bacterium | reverse complement strand
TACGCCGACTGCACACACACGCTCCCCACGCAGAACACGACCGCGATCGACAGAAGGGCACGACGCATGCCTCAAGCCTACCAGCCGTCTGTCGATCCACATGTGGGCAACCGCCCCGGTTGCCGAAGAAGGAACCCCAACTCCCGGCAAGCGAGGCGCTTGCCCCACGGGTTGCCGAGAAGCTCGATTGGAAACGGGGCCCGATCCGGGCGACACTGGCGGCATGTCGCCGAGCGTCCGTCACGACTCGCTCATGCTCCGGCTCGTGCTGCCCGTCGTGGGTCTCGTGCTCGCGGGCGTGCTCGTGAACGTGGCGTTTTCCGCGTGGCTCGCCGCCCGCCGGGCCGCCGCTGCCGCCCGAGAATGAGATAAGCGGGTGGCCGCGGCGCTCGCGGAAAAACGCGTCGCCCTCTCGCCCGCCGTGCTCGACGCGCTCGCCACGCTCACCGGCAGCCATTTTCTGGTGTGGGATCCAGCCGCCCGCCGCGCCGGAGCCACGTCGCTTCCGGCCGAGACACTCGCCGCCACGGATGACGCGGCCCTCGCCGAGGCGGTCGCCGCCGGCCGGATCGAGCTCGGTGGCTCGTCGTATCGCATCGGCGTGGTCCGCGCGGCCGGTGTGCGGCCGGAGAGCGTGCTTGTGCTCACGCCCGAGAAGCCGGCGGTCGCCGCGGCGTTCGAGATGGTGTGGCCTGTGCTCGCGGTGGCGGTCGGCACGCTCGGCCTGCTCGTGCCCTTGTCGCTCCGCACCACGCGGGCACTCGCCGGCCGGATCACGGCCGTGGAGCGGCACGTCGAAAGGATCGCCGCGGGCGAGTTTGGCGCGCATCTCGGCGCGGGCCCGGGCGGCGACGAGGTCGCGCGGCTCGCCGCCGGCGTCGATCGGCTGAGCGCCACGCTCGAGACCTTGCGCACCTCGCTCGTCGCCGGCGAACGGCAGCGGCTCTTGGGCCAGCTCGCCGCCGGCTTCGCCCACGAACTGCGCAACGCCGTCACCGGCGCCCGGCTCGCGATCGACGTCCACGAGCGCCGGTGCCAGGGCACGGCGCCGGCCGACGAGAGCCTCGCGGTGGCAAAGCGTCAGCTGGCGATCCTCGAGGAGGAGGTCCGAGGGCTGCTCGCGCTCGGCCGGCCCACCGAGGCGGCCCGCGGCCCGGTGGCGATCGACAGCCTGCTCGCGGCGGTCCGCGATCTTGCATCGCCGCGGGCCGACCACGCGGGCGTGAGGCTCGAGTGCGAACTGCCCACCGGGATCACGCTCGTGGGCCGGCCCGATTCGCTGCGGGCGGCACTTGTGAACCTCGCGCTCAACGGGATCGAAGCGGCGGGCCGCGGCGGGATCGTGCGGCTCACCGGCACGCTCGCCGCCGGCCGCATCGACCTGGCCGTCGAAGACTCCGGAACCGGGCCGCCCGAGGCGATCCGCACGAGCCTGGCCGAGCCGTTCGTCACCGGGAAGCCGGAGGGGATCGGCCTCGGGCTCGCGATCGTGAAGGCCGTGGCCGAGGACCACGGCGGGTCGCTCGCCTGGAGCCGCAGCCACGGCCGCACCAGGTTTGCGATCTCGCTGCCGGCGGAGACACTGGAGGGAGCGGTCGCCTCGCGGCCGGTGGAGCCTCCCGCATGAGCCGGATCCTGGTGGTCGACGACGAGCCCGCGATCGGCTGGAGCCTGCGCGAGCGGCTCGGCGACGACGGACACGCAGTGGAGGTTGCTTCATCGGTCGAGGCCGCGGTCGACACCTGCGGCCGGTTCGCTCCCGACGCCCTGTTGCTCGACGTGCGGCTGCCCGGCCGCGACGGCATCACGGCGCTGCCCGATCTGCAGGCCCTCGCCCCCGCGGCGCGGATCGTGGTGATGACTGCGTTCGGCGACCTCGAGACGGCGGTCCGGGCGCTGAACGCCGGCGCGTTCGACTACCTGGTGAAGCCGTTCGATCTCGAGAGCGTGTCGCGGGTCGTGGCCCGGGCGCTTGCCGACCGGCCCGGCCCGGGATCCGTCGTTCCTGCCGCGGCCGAGCAGCCGCGCGATGTGCGTCTCGTCGGCTCCTCGCCGGCGATGCAGGCCGTGTTCAAGCAGATCGCGATTGTCGCCGCCACTGACCTCCCCGTGCTCATCACGGGGCCCACGGGCACCGGCAAGGAGCTCGCTGCCCGCGCGATCCACGCCCACGGGCCGCGGCGGGAGCGGCCGTTTCTGGCCACGAGCCTCGCCGCCCTCGCCCCGAGCGTGAACGAGAGCGAACTCTTCGGCCACGTCCGCGGCGCGTTCACCGGCGCCACCGCCGACCGCACGGGCCTCCTCGCCCTCGCCGACGGCGGCACCGTGTTCCTCGACGAGATCGGCGAGGCGCCGCTCGACGTGCAGGTGAAGCTGCTGCGCGTGCTCGACGCCCGCGAGTTCGCGCCGGTGGGCTCGGCGACGACACGGCCCGTCGACGTGAGGGTGCTCGCGGCGACCAACCGCGACCTGCCGGCGGCGATCGCAGCCGGCACGTTTCGCGGCGACCTGTATCACCGCCTCAACGTGTTCCCGCTCGCGCTGCCGCCGCTTGCGGCCCGGCTCGACGACGTGCCGGCGCTCGTCGAGTGGTTCGTGGACCGCAGGTCCCATGCCGGCCCGCGGCCCGCCGTCACGGAAGCCTTCCTCGACACGGTGCGCCGGCGTCCTTGGCCGGGCAACGTCCGCGAGCTCGAGCACGCGGTCGAATACGCCTGCGTCGTGGCGCGGGGCGGATCGCTCCTCCCCGAGCACCTGCCGCCGGCGGCGGACGGTGGCGGGCCGCATGCAACGCCGGCAGATGGAGGCGTCGCCGGCGCCGTGAAGGCGTGGGTCGCCGCCCACTGGCCGGCCGATGTGTCCGCGGCGGGCGATCTGCACGACCGGCTCGTCGGGCTCGTCGAAGCCGCCCTCGTCGACGAGGCGCTCGCCCGCGTGGACGGCAACCGCACGGCCGCCGCCCGCGTGCTCGGCGTCGATCGGGCCACGCTGCGGTCGAAGCTCGGGCGGTAGTCGGCCTTCGGGCCGGGACTGCAGGCGGCGCCGCGGTTTCACCATCGGATCGCCGGCGGCTTTCCCGCGACGCATCCGGCCCATACACTGACGTCTCGGCGGAACGCGGCCCACCGCGGTCTCCGTACTTCATTCTTCCCATCCAGACGGAGAGCCACGATGGACATCCTCGGCGAGATCTTGAAGCAGGTGATCGAGGGAGCCGCCCGGCAGCAGGCACCCCAGCAGCGGGCCCCGCAGCCCCAGCCCCGTCCCCAGCAGCCCCCGCAGGGCATG
>JBJSZP010000003.1:0-1491 GCA_046090365.1 Planctomycetia bacterium | reverse complement strand
TCGGACACGACCTCGAGCACCACGCTGTCGTCGGCGACGCGGGCGATCACGTCGCGAACCTGCTGCGAGCGGCTGCGGTCGAGGCCGCCCGCGATCCGCAGGATCGCGGCCATGCGCTGGATGCGTTGCTGATCCTCGGCGTAGACGCGGGACAGGTTGTCGTGCTTCCGCTTCGGATGCGCGCCGCGGTGGTAGCGGGCCACGTTGGCGATCAGCTCGAGGTCGTGAGCCCGCACGCCCGGGAGGCGGCTGTTGCGGATCAGGTGGTAGCTGTGCTTGTGGTGCTGGTCGTAGTTGATCACGTAGCCCACGTCCTGCAGCCGGGCCGCGATCTCGAGGAGCGTGCGGTCGCCCGGCACGAGCGCCAGCGGCTCGGCGAGCTGCTCGTGGATTCTCCCGGCGAGGGCCGCCACCTTCCGGCCGTGCTCGAGCTCGCCCGAGCAGGCCGCGGCGAGCCGTTCGATCGCCTCCTCGCGGTGGGAGGGATCGGCCGCCGCCGCGCCGCCGAGCACGTCGTCGATCATCTCGCGCACGAGGCCGTCGCGCACGCCGCGGGTGTGGATCAGGAGCGTGTTCACGCGAAACCGCGTGAGCAGCGCGTCGACGATCGTGAGGCCCGCGAGGATGATGTCGGCGCGGTCGGGCGTCATCCCCGGCAGCGACCGCCGGGCCCGCAGCGGCATCTTCTCGAGGCGGTCGAGGAGGTGCCGCACCTCGGCCTGCGAGATCTGGTAGCCGGCCACGGGCACCTCGGTCTGCTTCTTCGCCGCCATCACGAGCTCGGCGAGCGTCGTGAACGTGCCCCCCGAGCCGACGAGGAAGTGCGGCGCGAACAGCGGCCGCGTGGTCCGCTTCTTGAGGCAGGCCTGCACCTCGTCGGCGAGCCGCTCGAGGTCGGCGGGCGCCGCGTTCTCCCCGAGCCCGAACTGTTCCGTGAGCCGCACCGCGCCCAGGGGCGTGGAGAAGATCGACTCGATCAGGCCGCCGGTGGCGAAGATGATCTCGGTGCTGCCGCCGCCGATGTCGGCCACGATCACGTTCTTGCCGGCGAGGTCGAAGGCGTGCTGCACGCTCGAGAAGGCGAGCCGGGCCTCGCGGTCGCCGGGGATCACCTCCACCTCGAGGCCCACCTCCTCGCGGACACGGCGGCAGAACTCGGGCCCGTTGCGGGCCTCGCGGACCGCGCAGGTGGCGATCGTGCGCAGGGCCGACACCTGGTAGCCCGCGGCGATCTGCTTGAACGTGCGCAGGGCCTCCACCGTGCGGTCGATCGACTCGTCGTCGAGGCGGCCGTGGGAGGAGACGCTGCGAGCGAGCCGGGTGGGCTCCCGCTCCTCGTCGAGGATCCGGTAGGCGCCCCCGCGCAGCACCTCCACGATCATCAGCCGCACGCTGTTCGACCCGATGTCGATCGCCCCGAGGCGCGTCGTCATCTCGGGCGAGAGGTAGATCTGCTTGTCTTCGGTCAGCTGGGCGGCCATGCGTCGCGAC
>JBJSZP010000002.1:0-628 GCA_046090365.1 Planctomycetia bacterium | reverse complement strand
GCGAAGGACTACTGGCAGCGCGGCCTCGTGCGCCGCTGGCTGGCCGAGGAGGTGTTCAACGCGATCCTCATCGACCGCACCGACATCAAGGTGCACCAGAGCCCGGTCGACCTCATGCTCCGTGAGATCGGGATGACGAAGTCGTTGATCGTGTTTCCCGAGGGCGGCCGGAGCGTCACGGGGGAGATCGGCGAGTTCAAGAGCGGCCTCTACTACCTCGCCAAGAAGCGGCCCGACATCGAGCTCGTGCCCGTGCACATCGACAATCTCAACCGCGTCCTGCCGCGTGGCGAATTTCTCCCGGTGCCGCTCCTCTCCTGCATCAGCTTCGGGCCGCCCCTGTGGCTCGAGCGGGGCGAGGCGAAGCTCGACTTTCTCGAGCGGGCCCGCCGCGCCGTGCTCGCCCTCAAGGAATGAAGGGCGCGATGAACGACATCCGCACGATCGCGCTCATCGCCGGGGTGCTCGGGCTGCTGGCGCTCGCCACGGGGGTGGGGCAGTTCCTCAAGCGGCATCCCGACCGCGGGCTCGACCCGGCCGCCGTGAACACGTTCAACCTCCGGCTCCGCGGCTGGTGGATCATGTGCACGGTGCTGGCGGCCGCCTTCTGGTTGGGCACGACGGCCAC
>JBJSZP010000001.1:0-1775 GCA_046090365.1 Planctomycetia bacterium | reverse complement strand
GCTCTAACCAACTGAGCTACACCCCCGGACGTCGTGCCGCCCGCCATGCGTCGACCTTCGGTGCGGCGCGAGCCGCGACGAAGCCACAGACCACGGCGGACACCACGACCGGGTACTTGTCTCGCAGGTCCAGAGTATACCACCGGCAGCCCGAGCTCGTCGAACAGCACCGCCCGCACCTGCAGCGGTGAGGCGATCGAGAAGGCGTGGCCCGCCAGGGCGTGAATCTCGGCCTCGAGGGCCGCGAGCCGGGCCGCATAGTCTTTCGAGAGCGCCGCGAGCGTGCCCACGTCGATCCGCACGCCGCGGAATTCCATGCCGGCGAGCACCGCGGCGAGGGGGAGCTCGACGTCGGCGAACAGGATCGCGAGTCCATCGGCCTC
This sequence comes from Planctomycetia bacterium, assembly GCA_046090365.1. Classification (GTDB taxonomy): domain Bacteria; phylum Planctomycetota; class Planctomycetia; order Pirellulales; family UBA1268; genus RGVT01. The sequence goes on along the minus strand of JBJSZP010000001.1, from coordinate 1,392 downwards.
GAGCGCCGCCGCCAGCCGATCGGACAGCATGTGCACGATCCCGCAGGCCTCGGCCGCCCGGGCGGCATCGGCCGGCCGCTCGAGCGCCGCGTCGTCGTCCAGGGCCACGTCGATGCCGTGGCGGCGGGCCACCTCCGCGAGGCCGTGGTTGCGCTCGCCCGCGTCGAGAAGATACGCGGCGAGGAGCGTGTCGAACCTACCGCCGGCGAGATCGCACCCCGCCACCCGTAGGCTGACGGCCTGCCGCTTGAGGTCGTGGCCGACCTTGGGCACGGCCGGATCGCCGAGCAGTTCCGCGAGCAGCTGCATGCCGGGGCGGTCGCGGGCCGCAAGCACCTCCGGCGCGATCCAGGCGGCGGCGTCGGCCGTGGCGAGGGCCAGCCCGGCCGGCGGCGCGAGCAGCGTGGAGCCCTCCCCGACGGCGACGCAGATCGCCACCGGGCCCGCACCGCGGAGCCGGGGCACGAGCGTGGCGAGCGCGGCATCGTCGGACACCGTGGTGACTTGAGGCACGGCCACCGGCACGGCCGCGGCGTCCGGCTCGGCGCCAAGGTCGAACATCGTCCGCTGTGCCGGCGGCGCGGGGCGGGCTGTGGCGCCCGACTTCCGCGCCTTCGTCACCAGGCTCTGGAACCCGAGGTCCTTGAGGAATCCGGCGAGCCGCTCCGCGTCGGGAGCATGGAGCCGCCCCTGCTCCCACGGCACCGCGACGGGCACCGCCTCGTCGAGCCGCACGAGCTCCCGGCTGGCCCGGGCCGCGTCGGCATACGTGCGGACGTTCTCCTGGCGCTTCTTACCGGCCACCACGTCGGGATGGGCGAGCACGTGGTCGAGCGACCCGTGCGCCTGCAGCAGCTCCGACGCGATCTTCGGCCCGATCAGCGGCACGCCCGGCACGTTGTCGGCCGAGTCGCCCACGAGCGTGAGGTAGTCGACGACCTGCTCCGGCCCGATGCCCCACTCGGCACGCAGCTCCTCGGGCCCCATGAAGGCATTCGTGCGCAGGTTGAGCAGCCGCACCCTGCCCGAGAGCAGCTGCCGGGCGTCTTTGTCGGACGTGGCCAGCACGCATTCGCCCCCGCGGCTTTCCACCTGCCGGGCGATCGTCGCGAGGATGTCGTCGGCCTCATAGCCGGCCATCTCCAGGCACGGGATCCCCATCACGTCGAGCAGCTGCCGCACGAGCGGAATCTGCGGCACGAGGTCGGCGGGCATCTCGGCCCGATTGGCCTTGTAGGCCTCGAACCGCTCGTGGCGAAACGTCGGCCCCGGCGCATCGAGCGCACAGAACAGATAGTCGGGCTTCTTCTTCTCGATGATGTCGAGCAGGTCGCGGGTGAAGCCATACACCGCCGCCACGGGCGTGCCCTGCGGCGACGTCATCTCGGGCAG